>JAGWGI010000003.1 GCA_028867435.1 Microcaldota archaeon
TCATTGTTTCACGTCGGTTACTGAACATCGGCGCCGGTTACGACCCGGCGCACACAGTAACCAATTGAGAAATCCTATTTTAACCAAGAAAAAGGTATCGTAGCGAAGCCACACCCCACCCTAAAGGGTGCGGATTACTGAAGATTTAACCAAGAAAAAGGTATCGTAGCGAAGCCACACCCCACCCTAAAGGGTGCGGATTACTGAAGATTTATAATGCTCATTATTAGTTTCGTAGGCTATGACCTTTGTCACATTTTTTGCTCTGCTCAAATAGATAGTAGAATCCGCCATGGCTGCTCCGAAATCCAATGCAGTTGTATTAGGTTTTAGGTCTTGAATTAGCCACTTGTACTGCTCTCCTAAAAAAGTATCTCTTAGGTTACTCCACTCCCAACGCATATACCTGTAGTCTGGTAGGAGGTAACCGATTAATGTTCGTGTTTTGGGATCTATTCGAATTACCCTTCGTGTGAGTGAGTTTATTGAAAGCTATACTTAAATATAGTTACTATATTTTTAGGTAACTAGAATACGCACCAGTTGTTAGAAAATAGTATGGGATACGGCAAACTTCGCATATTAAACCTAGTTTTGCAACCTTATGTACTTGAAGTTCTTCGCGAACTAAAAAATAACCCCAAAAGATTCAAGGAGTTGCAGAAATTCGTTAAGAATGAACGCACGCTATCACTGAAGTTAGCAAAATTGCAGGATTATAAGCTCGTGGAAATGACTCACCTCAAAACTGATGGAAAATATGTAAATTTTTATATGATAACTAATCTCGGAAAAGAAGTGCTTACGGCCATTGAAGATATCAAACTATCTAAGTCCTGACGAACACCTGGTTGCATCCCGCAGGCTCTGCGAGCTGACCGCTGATTATGAGTTTTAGGTAGCCTATTATCGGAATGCGCCCAACAACGTATCCCACGATATCGCCCTGCTGCGCTGGGTAGTTCTCGAACTGGATGTCAAGCCCCTGGTTGTTGTCGCCTTTTGTGAGGGTGTAGTAACTCCCGTTCACATCTATCACTGCCACAAGCCTGTGTATTATATCGCCGCCAAACAGGTCGCTTGGCGTGGTCTTGTACACAACTATCGGGTTGCTGTAGTTCTCTGAGATTGTGAGGTTGTTTATGGTTATCGACGAGGTGTATGGCGCCTTTGCAGAGACCTTGCCCTGCACTATCAAGCCGATGCTGTAGTTGTACTTTATGATGTTCTGCTCAGGGTTTGCCCCCACGTAGCACCTGCCTATGTTCTGGTTCTGGTTTAGGTAGCTGTATGTGGAGAGGCACTTTGTGTTGTATAGCGCAATGCCGTACGGCTCGCTTACAACCGGTATTATCTGGGAGATCTCGGATTTGTTGTTGCCTATGTACGCGTAATACGACAGGAACTCGCTTTGCATGTTCTGCCGGAGCTGCGAAAACTCCCCTGGGTCCATTTTTATAACAGGTATTTTGTGCTCAGAGGCGAAGCTGGAGAAGTTGCTGATGCCGTGCAGCACTATGAAATCCCCCCTCTGAAGGTTGGGGAGCATGCTGCAGCTAGCTACCGCATCTATCGGCGATGTAGTCTGGAGCACTATAACAAGTATTAGCCAGATGGCTATCGCAGCGCCTATCGCCACGCCGAAGTCTACTGCGCTCCTCTTTGCGCCGACCGATGCAAGGCTTGTGCGCAGCTCGACCGCTACGATTATTATGATAAGCACGAACGCGCCGAGCCCTATTATGGCGTTGTTGTCAAATGCGTAAGATATGAGAAGTACAACAAGCATGATGTAGAATGGCCACATGCTCATCTGCTTTTTTTCCCTTGGCTGCGAGCCTTTGTATCTTGGCAATCAAGCACCCGAACTACGGCTTGCCATGCTTGCGAGCTGCAGGCCAACAGCCCTTGACTCGCCGTCTGTCTTGGACACCCCTATGGCGGTGTCGGAATTTACTATCAGCGAGTCGTTGTGGCTTACCACTATGAACTGCGAGCTCTTACTCATCTCCTTTATAAGCTTGGATAGTATCTTGGAGTTCTCCTTGTCCAGAGCCGAGTCGACCTCGTCGAAGATGTAGAGCGATGAGGGCTTGTATGTATGTATCGAGAAAAGCAGCGTGAGGTTTGCCAGGGACTTCTCCCCGCCTGACATCGCGTTCTCCCTCTTGTAGCCCTTGCCCTCTGGTATTTTAAAGTGCAGCCCGCTGTTGAAGGGATCCTTTGGGCTGTCAAGCTCGATTAGCGCCTTGTTTGGGTTTATGTAGCCGTGCAGCTTGGTGAAGTTCTTGTTGATGGCATCAAATGCTTCGGCGAAGATGCTCAGCTTCTTTGAGTCTATCTCCTCTATCATCTTTAGTATCGCATCCTTCTCGGCAATCAGAGTTTCGAGCCTGCCTCCCGCCTCCTCCACATCCTTCTTCTTTATCTGGTAGATCTCCGGAGCCTTCAGGTTGACAGTTCCGAGCTGGGAGACTTTTATCGAGATTAGGCTTGCTTCCTTCTCCATCTCCTCGAGCGTGACCTCGGCTCTTTGCGTCTGTGCAGGGTAGGTGGCGAGTTCAGCCTGGATGTCTGTGAGCCTCACCTCGTACTGGCTGCGCTTTAGCCTAATCTCGTTTATCTGCCTCTCGGACTCGTCGTGCTCTGCACTCCTCTTCCCCTTCTCGGAGCTTAGTTTTGCGATCTTTGCTTCTATCTCCTCAAGCCGCTCATACGCCCGCTTGCTGCTTGCGCTGCTGCTCTTTATCTTCTCCTCAAGCTCCAGCTTTTCCTTGTCCAGCAGTATCTTCTTGGCCTGGCTCTCCTTTGTCTGGGACCTGAGCGACTCTATGGACTTTGCAATAGAGGAGCCCTGCGAGTCTACCTCTTTCCCCCTCTTCTCAGACATCTGGCTCTGGGTCTGCAGCTCTGTTGCCTTTATCTTAAGCTCCTCTATCTCAGCCCTGAGATTGCCGAGCCTTTCCTTCTCTTCCTTGCTCATGCCATGCTTGGCAATAGATTTCACTGCTTCTATCGATTTGCTATATAGCTCGCTAGCCTGCGCCCTTGATAAGACAAGCTCCTTTTCGGTCGCATCCTCGCTAGATATACTCTCGGATATCTGCGAATCGAGCTGCTTTATCTTTGAATCCTGGGATTTTATGCTGCTCTCTATTTTCTTGATCTCCTGCTCTATCTCCGACGCCTCGGCCTTGATGCTGCTCTGCTGCGAAAGCAATCCTGCGCGCTCGAGCTCCTGAAGCGACTTCTCTTTTCTGAGCTTAAAGAGCGACTTTGCCAGCTCCTCAGACCTTGAAAGCAGAGCTGCTTTGCTTGAGGCAAGCTCCTTTATCTGGTTCTCTATCGATGAGAGCGATACGCGCCTTCTCTGGGAGCCTCCGGAGAGCACCCCTGACTGCTCGACAAGCTCCCCTTCTAACGTGACGTACCTGTGCCTGCCTACTCCAGCCTTCTTCGCATCCTCTACTGCGCCAAGAACATATGTATTGCTAAACACGTAATCGAAGACTTTGGCGTATTTAGAGTCGAACTTAACCATCTCAATAACAGGCGTGAGACCTGGCGCCTTCTTTTTCTCACCATCAAAAGCGAGGTCGTTTATCGGTATGAATGTAGCGCGCCCCAAATCGTTCTTCTTTAAGAATGCAATTATCTTGGATGCGCTTTCAATTGAATCCACCACAAGGTATTCAAACCTGCCCCCGGCGGCGGCTTCGATGGCTAGCGCACTCGCGCTCGAGTATGTGCACAGCTGCGAAACCCTTCCATAGAAGCCTTCCTTTGCGCCGAAGTTACCGGAGAGCTTTTCTATTGCGCTGCTCTCCCTTGAATGGTAGATTGCGCGCTGCTCCTTTAGCGAGATGCTCTTCTCATCTATCTCGCCTATTTCCTTTGAGGACTTTGTGAGCTCAGCATCGCTCTTTGCTATTTCAATGTCCAGCTTCTCAGCATTTTTGAGGAGCGCTACTGCGCGCTCGCCCACTTCTAGGAACGTGCCCTGCTTCTCCTTGAACTGAGACTTCAGCGACTGCAACTTGGAAATCAGCTCAGAAACCGCGTTCTTGGTTGCAGAGAGGTCGGCTTGCATCAAAGAGATTGAGCCCTGCATCTGTGCGAACTCCTTCTCGAGCTTCCTTGTCGAATCATTTAGCGCCCCGAGCCTTGCCTCCCAGTTCTCGCCCTTTGCCTCTTCCTTCACTTCCCCTATCTGGGGCTCAAGCTCTAATATCCTCCTCTTGTGCGCCAAGAGCCCTGTCCTGTTTGCCTCTAGCAAGAGGCTTATCGCCTCTGCCTCCCCCCTCAGCCTAGCTAGTTCCTGCTGCTTCTCGGCCATCTGCATTGCATTTGAATCGATCCCTGCGCAGATCACCGCAAGCTCCTTGTTTATCCCCTCGAGCTTTCTGCCCTCAAAGCTCGTGGACACCGTACTCTCACTCATCTCCTTTGTCATCTGCTGCCTGTCGGCGGTGAGCTTTTCGATTGATCCCAATAGCTCGCCTAGTTCCGCCATTATCTTCTGTTTCTTTGAGTCAAGGAGCGCGAGATCCCTTGACTGCCTGTCGTAGTTCTGCTTTATCTCCTGCTCCCTCGAGGCGAGCATGCTGTACTTTAGCGTCCTGAGCCTTAAGTTCATGCCGTTGTAGCTCTCTGCCGCCTCTTTCTCCTTCTCCAGCTCCCTAAGGTAGCCCTGCCTCTCGTTTAGTATGGCCTGTACCTCCCCGGTCTTAATGTTGACCTTCCCGAGCTCCCTAAGCGAGTCGTTCTTCTTCGCCTCGAACTCCGTTATTCCTGATGCAATCTCTATCAGCTCCCTTCTCTCTTTTGGGTTGATGTCCATCATCTTGTTTATCTCTCCCTGCGTTATGGTGTTGGTCTCATCCGCATTGACCTTGTGCTTCTTTAGTATCTCAAGGACCTCCTGCCTGGTCATGTGCTTTCCATTCACCTTAAATGAGCTCTTCCCATCTGCACTGGCCACCCTCACTATCTCTATCTGCTCATCGCCATCAAATATGCTCTTCACGTAAGTTTTGCCCTGCGGATCGTGCCTGCTTTGCTTGTCGGAGTTTATCAGCATCTCGAGCCTCTCAGCCCTCATCCTTCTTATCGCGCTCTCGCCAAGGGAGAATAGAAGCGCGTCGCAGATGTTGCTCTTGCCTGAGCCGTTTGGCCCTACAATGCAGGTGAAGCCTTTGCTGAAAAGTAGTTCCGCATGCTTGAAGGACTTGAATTTACTTAAGGTCAGGCTCTTTAGATAGAGCATCGGTTACACCAGTCGCAGATAGTAATTGCACTATAAGCCTTTTAAAGGTTATCTGGAGGGAGAATCGGGGGGTGCCTATGATTTATGGTGTCTTGCCCTTTTTTTTCATCAGGTGCATTGAGATTGTTGCCTGCAGTGTGGCGCTTGTGCACACGCCAATGAGCTTGCCGCGCTCGACAACCGCCGCTATCGCGGATTGCGCAGCCTCCAACTTCCCCATCACGTCAACAACACTCTCCCTTGGACCCACCTGCGGCATGCGCTCTGCGAGCTCCCTTACATATCTTGGGGCGGTCTTGTGCTTGCGCGAGAGGTTGACATAGCAGTATCCAATATCGGTCTTGGTTATGAACAGGTGCTCGCCCTGCCTCTTCGAGAGCTCATAGAGCACTGAGACGCGGCTTGCTGGCTTGACAAGCGCGTACTTGCTGCTTATTGCGTCCCTTGCTACAAGACCTTGGGTATCCCTTCTAAGTATCACGTTCCGCTTCTCCGACTGCGTGCCGCTGTATAGAAACATTACTATCAGCACGTCGAATAGCGCAAGGAACTCCTTGTACACCAAGGTGTAGCTTTTGGAGAGTGCCAGGAATGCAAAGGTGCCGACAAGTATTGCCACCATCATGTAGTTGCTCACCTTCACTGTTAGCATCGTGGAATCAAAGAAGCTCCTTGACTTTTCCAGATAGCTTCTGAAAACCCTACCGCCGTCCATCGGAAAAGCCGGCAGGAGGTTGAAGACTCCAAGCAGCAAATTGAGTATGAACATCTCCTGGAAAAGCAGGGTTATCAGTCCTGGAGGCGTGAATATCGAGAGGATACCGAAGAAAAATCCAAGAAACAGGCTCATCACAGGCCCTGCCAGCGAGATGTTAAGCTCGGCTGCGGCGTCAAGCTTCTGGTCGTCTATAATCGATGCGCCGCCTATGGGAAGGAGGACGATCTTCTTCACCCCGACCTTATTATTTAGCGCGGTAACACTGTGCGCAAGCTCGTGTATCAGCACGCACAAAAACAGCAGCGCTATCAAAGTGAAGAGCAGCGGGCCGAAGAGCAATGTGAATAGGAGCAGGAGTATGAAGGTCCAGTGCAACTCTATCGGTATGTGGTATATCTTTCCTATCACCAGCGAATTTAGCGCCATAGAATTCTATATTAAAAAGCAGGATACCTATTTATAGACACGGATGAGAAATTTGGTCTTCTCGAAGAAAAGGGCTACAATCATGCTAAGAAGGGAGCGCCGCATTGCCAACCAAGAGGACTTCGTCTTATGCCGTATATTTACGGACCCCAAAAATTGGGGGCAAAGATATTTAGCCTTTACCAACCCATCCCTTAGTGAAAGGGGAACACTATGAATGGGTATCTAGGAGAAGACGGATAGGTAAGGAAATTCTATTGATTTTGTAGCTTTAAGTTAGTTTAATTTGGATCCGTATAATCTTGTTTTTCTTAATTTTCCTGAGAGCTCGTAATTGGAAATTGTACCTTTGTTGATTTTATATTCATCCACTAATATAGAGTTTTGTCTGGAATGCAAGACATCGAATTTTCTATAGCATAGTGTACCAAATAATACGCTTGTTACTATCATTGTATGTAGAACCAGACCATTTTTTAACTTCATTATTTTTTGAATTAAGCTATCTAATTCCCCGTCCCTGAAACAGGGCGTAAATAAAATCGTCCCGTGAGGGTTCTCAATATTCCCACCCAGTATATATCTATTAGTTAAGTTAGAGACGTCCTCAATAATATGCTGAAGTTGAGATACTCTCTTTGCTCTGAATTTTTTCTCATTGACGATTTCCTCCTGAATTATCCCGACATATTTAATTGGTAACTTATTCATAGAAATTGTTGCCCTTTTTATTATACCCCGTGACTTTAAGTTCGAATATACGTAATCGGAATGGATGTGGTCTAACTTATAAAATCTATCAATATCAGCAAAGGCCAGTATACTATTCTTGTTTATTTCTCGCAAAACCGCATATTCTCTCTTTTTAAGTTCGTGCTTCATGTCTTCTATGAAATCATCCCTAATTGGCACAAATCCATAATGTTCATAGAAAGGCGTTGTATACCATTTGGACTCGTACTTTTCCAGAAGTCCAACCCTTAAATCAATTATAGTTTCGACAATTTTATCTGATTCTATATTTTTTATCAGTGTATAGAAGACAAGATCATAATCGCCTTTAACAAGAAGTGCCATTTGAACCGCATGCACTTTCTGAACCGCACTTATTATCTCGTCAGTGGTTGGCTTCTTATCTAGAAATTTTACCATAATAAAGTATCTTAGGTATCCGAGCTTCTCGACATCTATTTCGGTAACATAAGTTATGCCAAGTTGACTCTCAAGACTTCCAACTCTTCTGTAGACTTCATTGGGCTTAAGCCCCATTTGCCTACCATATAAGGCGAGATCCGCACGCGCATTCATGCTCAATATTGTGAGCAATTTTTTATCGTTTTCGTCGAGTTTTATGGTGCTGGTTTGAGGGGAAGGGAATTCTTCTATTGCGATATCTCGCATGGCTTTTCTAATAAATCTGCCTTGTTCTGTTATTTTTCCTAGATATTCTCTAACGCTCCTGACCCTCTTGTTTTCTTTATCCCACCTGCTGGTCTGCTTATAAACGTAATAATGAGGGCCTTTAGATTGTACAGCTATGGCAAATGGAAACTCTTTTTTAAGCCTGTTGAATTCTTCATTTATTTGAATTGGCAATACCATAACAATATTATCTATAGCAGATTATAAATATATTGCTATCCATTTTAGATTGGTATATTGTTATATAATTCGATTTCCAAAAATAAATTGCTGTACATTTTATTGAATCTTACACATAAGCTCTTTGGAAGACGAAGCCAGAAATATATACTTCAAAGTTCATAATACCTTTCAAGGTGGGGAGATGGGATGCGGATACAGCAAAGAGTGTTTTTTTCTTAGCTTATGCTATGGTTCCCCTTTCAGAAAAACGCGCTGCGCCCTCTTCTCACCCTCATGCTAAATGAGTGGTGGAGATATGAATGGAGTTGAGATATGGGTATGGAGGAACGGGAAGAAGTACATGTGCTTTGCATGCGAGAGGCTGCTTTCAGATCATGCATTAGTTCCTTTTTTACAGGCGGTGGGGGCATGAATATTCCTGCAGATAAGTATAGCACGCTACATCTATTGCATGAGCACATAACTGAGGTGCGGATGCGCCTTGACGAACTCTATAGCATACTTCCCATGGATGACTACTACAGGTTGAGGCAGCTTCTTGAGGAGGCGATGGCGATACTTAAGAGGTATTAGATGGACTACAACGCTTACGCTAGGAGAAGGCGTATGGAGATCAAGTGGGCAAGGATAAAGCTCCACAGATTGTTCTCCTTCCTAGAATACGACGATTTTGAGAGAGTGCAGACACTGCTACAGGAGGTCGAAGGGATACTCGGAAAGTACGAATTCGTGTGATATTGGTGTGGGTATGAAAAACACAAAGAAAAACGTGGAGATGAAGAACGGGATTTGGTTTTCAGATGAGCTGCGCAATGTTGTGAGAAACAGGCACGGCGACTTTTCACTGTGCCAGAGGTTTTGAGTGGTTGCATGCGCACAGGCTTTGTCATGCTCAAGCCCAAAGGCAGATGCAACGCAGACAAGGTTGCCAGGTCAATTGCTTCATGCAGCTTCGTCAAGAAAGTATTTCTTACAACAGGAGACTATGGTTTTGTAATTAGCATAGACACAGATGGCAAAAGGATAGAGAAGGCACTGAGAAGGATTAAGAAGGTGTCCGCCAGCACTTCTATAAGCACAGCGATAAGCCATTCCTGCTATTGGCGCAATGGTAATGTTGACAGTACAGCGCAATTGGAATAGAAGTTATCAAGATTAATGGTTCCTACTTTAATCAGATCGGATTTGGCTTGAACCTTATCTTCGCCTCCTGCATCTCTGAGTTCACTGCCGCGCTCCATGCCCTAAAGCCTCCAATCTCCTTGGGGTAGTTGTTGTAGAGGTTGTTTAGCTTCTTCATCTCTGACACCACGTACACCAGGTTCTTGAACGCGTTGATGTTCGCAAGGCCGTGCATCACCTTGATTATCTTGCTTGTCATGCCTATCTCTGGAACCATTCCGTAGCTTATCTGCAGCGCCTCCTCCTTTGTCAAAAAGTGCGCCATGCCGTAGTTTATCAGCTCGTTGTTTAAGCTCTGCAGATATATCCTAAAGACCTCAAGGCCGGCAGTCTTGTTGCCGTAGCTCTCGTTGAACATCAAATTGTACTTCCACAAAAACTTCATGCTCGTATCATTTGCAGCCACAGCCTCTGCCGCTACCTGCCCTGCCTGTATCCCTGCCACCATCGCAGGGCCTATCCCTCCGGCGCTTATCGGGTTTGGCATCGCCATGCTGTCCCCTGCGCCGATGTAGTTGTTGTACACCAGACAGTCAAGCTGCCTTCTAACGGTAACAGACCAGTACCCCTTTCCGTTCTTGTCCTCGTCGTTTAGCCTCTGGCCCCCAACTATCGGGTTCCATTCCACGTACTGGTCTATCAGGCCGTGAAGCGTATCCTTCTTTTGTAGCTTCTGGTTTCTTATATCAAGGCTGTGCTTCTCGACCCCGAGCCCGATGTTGATCTTCTTGCCCTTCTTTGGGAAAACCCATCCGTAGCCGCCAGGGGCGAGCTGCTGGTTTAGGTGTATCAGGCAGTTTTTAGGATCGTAATAGTTGAGGTCCTCCCCCTGCGGCTCGAAATCCATGATGTATCGCCCAGTAGACTCTATGTCGTCTATGCTGATGTCCTTTTGTATGTATTCGTTGGGGGGAAGCCTTCTCCTTAGCATGCTCGCAACTCCGAGCGTGTCGATGACTATCTTTGTGCCAACCTTGAACTGCTCCTTGTTGTGATCCCTGCCGAAGACTCCGACCACGTTGTTACCTTCAAGGATCGGGCCCTCAACCTCGTGGCCGTGTACGTACTCGGCGCCGTTCTTGATTGCCATGTCCCTGATCTTTGTGCCGAACTTGGGCCTGTCGAGCACATAGCCCTCGCCATCAAAAGAAACCTTGTTCTTGAAGTCCGGGCTGATCGCCAGCACCCCGTCCACTTTTAGATCCAGCTCCGGCTCCGAGAACTTTATGCCCAGATTCTGGGTTATGAAATCTATGTGCGACTTTGCGACAGCGTCTCCGCACACCCAGCCCCAGTTTGTCTTCTTGCCCGACTCGTCTGGCACATTCCTGTCTAAAAGCAGGACTTTGGCTCCTCCCTTTGCAGCAGCGGCTGCTGCAAGGCAACCGGCAATTCCAGCACCGGCAACTACGACATCATAGGACTTCTCCATGGATTCACTTTGGCCTTACTACCACTATTGGTATTACCCCCTCCTCCAGTTCAAGCTTTGCAAGGTCTATCGGGTTGGTAATGTTCTGTGGCACCTTGACCAGGGGCGGGGCCCCATAGGCTAGCTGCAGCGCTCTTGCTCCTATTATCCTTGCGAGTTCAAACTTGTTGTATTCTGGATTGGAGGCCATATAATTGCACCATCTTTTAGCTGACAGATAAGTAAGCAGCGTACCCTCAGGTCTACCCCTTGGTATATCAATAGTATTAGTATCAAAACCTTTTTAAGGGAGATGCTTGAATCTGTGCTATATCCATCGGCGATTACCGAGAAGCATGACAACTTTTTATTACTTGCCTTCGATAGATATTCGGTCTTATGGCCGCTGAACAGAGGGAGATTGGAGATATCAGCGAGATCCTTGGGCCTAACGAAAAGATAGAAGCCAGGGCAGAGCAGCGTAGGTTGGGGCCGGGAGGAGAACTTACCACCCCCATCACAATCATAGCCACAGACCAGAAGCTAATAGTGATAAACAGGACCAGGTTTGGAATCAAGAAGGACTATGAGATAGTGCAGTACGGCAATGTTGTGAGCGCCAAACTGATCAACGGATTCATCTCCTCTTCTGTCATAATTCGGGTGAGGGGTTACAAGATAGGCACAGGCCACGGCAATTCAGAGGAAATAAATGGCTTTGTCAACGACGATGCGAAACGGCTTGTGGAGTACATCAACAAGAGGATAGGAAGTGCGCCGCAGCCGGGGCACCAGGCAGCCCAGGCACAGCCTGGCGCGATAGTAAACGGAGCGCCTGCCGAGGCCAAGGTCACAGGCAACCCTATAGTGGCAGAGAAAAGGAGGGGCGAATTCGTGTTCTGCACAAGCTGCGGGGGCAAGAACCTTTCAGGCTCCAAGTTCTGCAGCAGCTGCGGCAAGCAGATGCTCTAGTCACCTGACGGGATCGTACTCGTCATTTGAGGTCTTGAAAAACCTGTAGCGAAACATGTTGCCCACGTGATATGCGAAGTATCCGCTTATTCCCCATGCCTCAACCCTCCTAGTGCTCGTGTTTACAGAGGCACCGTCCACGAATTTTATAGCTCCGTACTTCTTTATCCTCCTGGAGAGGTCCCAGTCCTCGTAGGTTATCAGCTTCTCGTTGAAGCCCCTTACGCTCTGGAAGACCTTGCGGTCTATGGCGAAGTTGGATCCCACTATTGATGGGACACCGAATAGTATGCTCAGCTTCACGAAAAGCTTGGACACAAAGATGTATCCCAAATACACGCTAAGGCTGCTCTTCTCTAGCGGCAGGATCGGGCCTGTGGCGGCTATGACCCCGCTCCCTATCGCGTCTGAGTAAGCCTTTAGCAGGCCTGGCGAGGGCCTGGTATCCGCATCTAGGAACACCAGTATCTTTCCCTTGGCTAGCCTTGCCCCTGCGTTCCTGCCTGCACCGATTCCTGGCTTTTTCTCCA
Organism: Microcaldota archaeon; assembly: GCA_028867435.1. Taxonomy (GTDB): domain Archaea; phylum Micrarchaeota; class Micrarchaeia; order Micrarchaeales; family CABMGC01; genus JAGWGI01. The sequence goes on from JAGWGI010000003.1 coordinate 12,111, forward strand.
CCACGACCTTCCCGTATCTCCTCGCGATATCCCTAGTCTTATCCTTGCTCCCCCCGTCAGAGGTTATGACCTCAAAATCCTTGAAGGTCTGCCTGGAGAGGCCCTTGAACGCATTCATTATGTACTTTTCCTCGTTTAGCGAGGGTATTATTACGCTGATTCTCGGCACTCTTTGCACCCGTATACAGATAATAGTAGAACATTCGAAAAGAGCACATATAATAGTTTGCAAATGCAAACTTGCAAATGCAAGTTGGGTTGTGATTATGCCCGCAACAAATGGCGAAAATGGAGAAGTCCCAAAGAGAAAGAACTTCATAAAGGTAGTGGAGGACTTCGAGTGCGAAAAATGCGGGCAACTGGTGAGTGGGAGCGGCTATACCGACCACTGCCCCAGATGCCTGTGGGGAAAGCATGTGGACATTGTGCCTGGGGACAGGGCATCAAAGTGCCGTGGGGCCCTAGTGCCGATTGCCGCGCTCTATGAAAAAGGAGGCTACAAGGTAGAATACAAGTGCGAAAAATGCGGCGCAGAAAAGAAGTTCAAGGCTGCGGCAGGGGATGATCAGGACGAGCTATTTAGACTTGCGGGCAAAAACTTGGTCGAATAAAAGTAAAAGGATTATGGTTTCTATGCAAAAAAATAAAATAAGTGGAGACATGAAAACTAAAGATATATCGCTTTCAAAAAAAGAAATGGTCAAGATTCAAGACGAAGCTGCAAACAGACAGAAGACTGCTGTTATATTCGCATTTATGGCCATTATACTCATATCATTAAGGTCGGTAGATTCGATAGGCTGGGGCGTAATAGCAGGTATTATTTCATTGGGAGTAGCAGGTTATGCCATATCTAAGGTCAAAACTATATTCTACCTTAAGATGCGTTCAGAGTATCAGTTTGGCGTATACTTAATTGGTTTGGCCATAGCTATAACCTCTTTATCCATACCAACTGGAGACACATTATTGATTCAGGATATAGGTGAAGCATTAGTAGTAGCAACTACAATACTTATAGTACTTGCTCCGTCATTCTACGAAAAAGTCGGGGCAAGGCTGCTTAGGAACAAAGGTAGATGGACAGACAAGCAAAAAGGTATATCCTCATCTCTTTCAGTGTTTCCTATGTTTGCAGCAATAGGTGCCTTACTCTTATCTATAGCATCATTAATGGAATCTGGAAGCAATTTTATCCTTAGCACTACGCTAATTAATCTGACATTGTTTTTGACATTTTTTGCTCTATTAATGGTAACTCAATTATTGATGGAGGATATATTGAGACAGAGTAGACCAAAGGACCCAGAAGCAACTAATAAATGGACGTAATTTGATAGTTTTATGAAGAAGAATAGGATATGGCCCAAACATTTTAATATTTGATATTCGTTACAGATATAGTGATTGAATGGCGTTTACTACTAAAGCATCTAAAGCAAAACTGGGAGACTATATTAAAAAGATGAAAGCTAATGCTGAAAAAAGAAACCCTACTTTAGTAACGTTAGATAAGCTAGGTAGTAATGAGCCTCAGCAAATATACGGATACGTTGTTACGTTTTCTTCCAGCTAATCAGGTCTTAAATTGCCAGACGAACTCTTCGGACAGGTTATAAAGGACTACGTTCCTGATGCTAGCTTGTTAGTAAAGAAGCGTCAAGAGGTACTAAAAGGACTGGAAACTGAGCTACAAGCTACAGTAGTCGCTTATATAGGTAATACGAACCACCCTCTATCCTCAATAATGCCGCAGGATGTTGATGCAATAATGGACTTGGTTAATATAGCTTCCAAAAAAGGAAAGAAAATATATCTTATCCTTGAGAGTTTTGGAGGCGATGGTAACGTAGCCGAGAAGTTAATCAGTGTATTCAGAACGACATTCAGCGACGGATTTTATGTTATAATACCAAATAATGCAAAGAGCGCAGCTACAATGCTGGCTTTAGGCTCAGATAAGATAATAATGGGGATTAATTCAGAGCTTGGGCCAATAGACCCTCAAATTCAGGTACAATTGCCGAGTGGACAGGTACAATATGTTCCGGCAAAATCAATTACAGGCGCGGTAGAGAAAGTGAAGAAAGAGGTAGGCACTAACGAAAAGCTTGCATCTGTATATTATCCGATTCTACAACAGATAAGACCAGAGCAATTGAAATTTTGTGAGGATGCAATAAAGTTTTCCACTGCCTTTGCGGAAAGATGGCTAGATAAAGGATGTATGAAAGGCAAAGGCAAAAAGGACATAACTGCTGCTGTAGAAGAACTCACTACAGGAGACAGATTCAACATGCACGGAAGTGTAATAAATTTCGAAGAAGCCAAAAGAATGGGTTTAAATGTAGAGATGTGGAAGATAGAAGAAAATAAATGGAAGTTAGTATGGCAATATTATTTAAGGGTAAAGGCAAGTTTTCAAATTAATCCTAATGCAACTAAATTATTTGAATCTACAGATAGTAGCGTAAATATGAATGTTCAGATAATACCAATGGGAAATCAACCAAGGTAATAATCTGATAGTTGGTCTGAAAAGACCTGTTCAATATTCCTATAAAGTTCTATTTTATCTTTGCCAATATACCTCATTGTTGCGCTGGGATTAGCGTGCCTTGCGTATCTACTTGTCAGCACCAGACTTCCATTCGTCTGCTTGGCAAAGCTGATTATAGCATAGTGCCTTAGGCTGTGGGTAGTCAACCTATGGAGGTGTCTAACACTCCTGTTCGGGTTGGTTTCATCTGAGGTATCGTATATCCCGTCCAGCCCCGCCAGTCGCACATAGTGCCTGAACCTATTGCGGACGTAGTCCTGCTCTAGGGACGGCTCGGGCCGCTTGGTTCTCAGCTTGTTGGCATAGAACAGATAGCCCTGCGCCTTCTCAATCTCAGCCTTGTGCTTCGAGATGAAGGCTATGGTATCCTTGAAAAGCGGAATCGGTATCAATAACGAGTCCATTACCTGAGCCTTTTCGGTCTTCAAGGTAAGTTCTTTCGTTTCTAGGTCTATTGAATTTATGTTCACTCTGACCGCCTAGCCTATTCTAAGCCCAAGCTGCGCTTGATACCTGAATAGGAGTCGGAACCTGTCAGAGCCTATCACGTGCAGGAATCTTTGAAGTTGTATGTCGGAGAACGCCCTTGAGAGCGAGCCATATTTCGGCGTTTTCTCTTTCCGGCAAACCTCTTGGTTTGCGTCTTGTGCAATACTGATTGCAACTGTTGTAGCTGATGCCATGAAACGTTCAGGGACACAGGCTTGAGGTTGTCGGAAGGCCTTGAAATCTTCTTTATTTGAAGATTTCCGTTTCGGATTTCCGAACCCTGTTTTGGATTCGTGTTTTTGAAATGCAGGGGGAGAGATTTGAACTCTTGCTTGGCCGATAGACGCTATTTGGCAGCTTGCCTAAGCTTCTCAATAACTTCATCCCAGTTTGGCCTTTTTTGTGCTGGGATGTATGCGTTTGCAAACTTTGGCACCCTTATATTTGAAAGTACCTCTTTAAACTTCGCCCTATCCCCTATTCTGAATTCAGAAGGGTACAGTTCATGCATCCAATATAAGTCGTAGGCATCTTTCCACTCTTTCCTTTCCTCAAATGCAGATTCCTTCTGGTGATTGAGTTCCCCGAAATCGTACATTGACACTATTTTAGATACCGGTATAAAATCGGAGGAAACTCTCCTCATTTCTATGTTTTTCTTTACTCCAAATGAGAGGTCAAGCCTAACTACATCCCTAATACCTTCAAACCGGTATGCCATCATGAAGCCTATCGAGTGTTTTGTGAAAAATTCTTTCTTAATTTCCCATCCAAGATTTCGGATATATTTTTTGGCGTCATTTAGGTCTAGATCAGTATCATAGTCTAAGTCCTCAGAAAACCTTTGATGGCCATCTAGGTAGCCTTTGTTTATGGCCGTGCCGCCTTTCAGCACAAATCCCTTTATTCTGACGGATTCCATCAGCTCGAACAGGAAGGCCTCCTTTACTACGAAATTCAGGCTTAGCCCACCCCTTGCTGCGTAATCCCGCAGCTCATCAATTTTAAACGCTATTGTTGCCACCATGACATAATCGCCTCTTTCCCCAGGTTATCAATAATTTTCCATTCCGCCACGTATGTACCGCGCCGCCTTCCGTTAAGATACGCGGTCGTTTTTATCTTTTTACTGCAGAACCTTAGCACTTTCGACTTTTCCTTATCAAGTTTTGGGAGGAGAGATAACAAATAGCCAAGCCTTTGGAAAAGCGCAGAACTTCCACCATCGCACAGCTGAATCAGTTTGGAAGAGTCGATGTTTGCGTAGTATAGTACCTTTGCAAGCATCGTAAAACTTGTTAACGGCAAGTGCATTAGAGAATCGCTGATTGCTTTCTCTATCGAGGCAATTGGGTAATCTCCTTTCTCGACACCTGAATAATTGCGTGCCTTGAAGTAAACGAATTCAAGGTTCCCGATCTGCACAGTTTTTCTAACATTAGATGCAACAAAAACCGTGAATGGAAATTCCTCGATCAGGTTGTGAAGGTAGAAGGCCGTAGATAGGGAAATATAGCCTTGGTGCAATTGGCATGCCACCCGGAACAGGTCTGCATTTTTTGAAACGTATGTTCCTTTAACCGGATTGTAGATTTCACCTGCTTTGACCAGTCTGCTGAGCGTGACACGTAATGAACTCTCAGAAGTCAGTGAAAGGCTGGCGAGGAGGGGAAAGTAAGTCAGTTTTGCTGAATCAATATATCCTTTTATCCTTGTTGTTAATTTCATAGTATATTAACTAAATGTTAATATATAAATACTTTTGCAATAAGAATTCCAAATATATAAAGAGAGATTTGAACCCTTGGCTTCAGGCTTTCTCTAATTTTACTCTGCTTATGCCCAGCTGTCATACACGCTATCAGAACTTATTATCTCCTTGCCTGCGTGCGCGGCGTGGAATGCGTCGAAAACGCTTACCTTGTTCTCCTTTATGAAATACGCAGCTTTGAGGTAAGTGGTATCGCTGGTCTTAGTAATGGCCATTACATCGGCAACAACTTGAACGGGATCAAGGCCATATTTATGAGATAGCAGCATGAGCTCGACAAACGTTGTCTCTGAAGTGTGTATGCTGCCCTTGTATGTGCCGTATGCCTTTATCGCGCTTGCCTTAAGCCAGTCCCTGCTTTTAAGCATGGCCAGAAAAAAGTCGGTATCGGCATACATCAGTCCACCTTTTTCGCTTCCAAAGATATCTCGTTCCTAAATTTACTTATAGACTTTGCTGGCAATTTTTTACCCAGCTTTGCCAAATCCTTTGCAGGGTCGGCAGGTATTGGGACCAATCTTATTTCTTCGCCAATTTTGACTATGAAGAATTTGCTTCCTGCCCTTTCCTTAAATTTTTTGGGCAAATATATTCTTCTCTGCCTATCGACCACGACCGTTGACCGTTCCATGGAGGAGTATTGAATGGGGTAATATTTAAATATTTCCATTTTTCCTACTTTTTTACCAAAAACTATAGGTTTGCTATCGATCCAAATATGCTTTCTCTCGATTTTTAGCAAGGGGAAGCGCAGCTAAGTCTCTGGCCACTACCTTGCGCAACTTCTGAAATGTGCAGGGGAAGAGATTTGAACTCTTGCATCCACTAAAGGAAACGGGTCCTAAGCCCGTCGCATTTGGCCAGGCTCTGCCACCCCTGCGCCGACATGAGAGATGCTCTGCTTATCTATATATACTTTTATCCGCTAGTAGGCAGGGGAGAGAAAGCATCTCCACATGTTGAACTACGTAGGCATAACCGCAATGAGGATGCTCGTGCTTGGAAGATTTTTAGTGGCCAAAAGGCAAGCTCACTTAGCTTTACGGACTGCACGATCGTGGCTGCAATGAAGGAGGACGGAATAGCGAATATCGCAACATTCGACAGCGATTTGGCAGTAAATGGAATAACTGTAGTGTGATAGCAGGTAGCAGAACGTATGGGATTATAATTATTAACGAGCAAATAGGTTTAGTGGCTTTTATGCAAAACTTGCACATTTTCAAAAGCGAGGGATGGTATGTTGCAGAAATCCCTTCCCTTCACGTTGTGACTAGGGCTAAGACAATGAGAGGTTTAAAGAGCAACTTGAAAGAAGCGGTTGCGGTCGCTATAGAAGGTCCCATTGAAGTCAGAAAACTGGAGCTAAGCAAATTAAATTCGCAAAAAATAAGGGCTTAGCTGATTGGTTGCATGTCTAGACTAGTTATAACCCCTGAGAAGTTGCTCAAGGTTCTGGTTAAATATTACGGCTTCAGGCCTGTGAGGCAAAAGGGCAGCCACCTTTTTATAACAGACATGCGGAACTCTACGACCATACCTATGCACGGAGGAGATTTCGATGAGGGAACTTCGAATGCTAGCTTAAGGCAGGCAAAACTGAAAAAAGAGGATATAAGGAAGTACGTTTAATGTTGTGTATTTATGAAGAACGAATACAGCCTTATGAAGGAGCTAAAAAGGCTAAGGTCAGTTCGAGGTCAGGGCACAGAACTTATCAGCGTCTACATACCTTCTGGAGCGCAGCTGTTCGATACTGTGGGCAAACTAAAGGAAGAGCTCAACCAGTCTGGAAACATAAAATCAAGCAGCACACGCAAGAATGTGCAGGCTGCCATAGAGAAGATCCTCTCGTACCTCAGGCTGTACCGCGAGACCCCAAAGAACGGGCTTGCTGTATTCTGCGGCAACATCTCCAAGATCCCCGGCAGGGAGGAGATAGAGCTCTTCTCTATTGATCCGCCTCTTCCGCTCAAGGTGAGCATGTATAGGTGCGACTCGGATTTCATGCTTGAGCCCATAGAGGACATGGTGGATGCAAAGGACACATTTGCGCTGGTGGTAATGGACGGGCGCGAAGCCACGATTGCCACCCTTAAAGGCCCACAGATAAGGATAGTTAGGAGGCTAAACTCCATGGCCCATGCAAAGGTGAGAAAGGGGGGGCAATCCGCAAGGCGATTTGAGCGGCTTAGGGAAGAGGGAATAGAAGATTTCCACAAGAGGATAGGCAGCAGTCTAAACGATTTGTTTGCGCAAAGCGAGTTTAAGATAAAGGGGGTTATCGTCGGAGGGCCTGGACCTGCCAAGGAGGGATTTGTGAAGTCCGAGAACTTAAATTACCAGATAAAGATACTTGGGGTCTACAACACCGGCTACACTGACGAGTACGGGCTCCACGAGCTGGTGGAGTCTGCAAAAGAGCTTTTGCAGCAGCAGGAGGCCTCAAAGGAGAGATCAATAATAGAGAGGTTCATGCACGAGATCTCAAGGGAAGGACAGGTGCTTGCGGTCAGGGGCTATGCAGACACAATTCAGGTGGTGGATAGCAAAAAGGCGGGAACTGTGATAATGAACAAGGATCTTGACCTCTTCGAGGAGTTCAGGAAGAACGCAAGCGAGCAGACCGTCATCGTAGTCTATAAAATCGACAGGACAGAGCTGAAGATTCCACTTTTTGCACAGGACATAACTAGCGGGGAGAAGAGCCCTGCGATAGAGGAGGCCGTGCGAGAGATCAACAAAGGGGCAAAGTCGGATGTGCCTGTGCCACCTGCTGATGCAAACCGCCTCTACAAGCGCCTCACTGAGCTCTGCCCCATAATGGTGGAGCAGCGTGACGCGATCGAGGAGATGATAAAGAAGGCTGAGGAGAACGGGGTGCAAATAGAGTTCGTCTCGAGCGAGAGCTCTTACGGCAAGCAGTTTTTGATGGGATTCTCAGGCATAGGCGCAATACTGCGATACAAGTAGACTATCTTCTTTTGGCTTTTTCCACTGCTTTTTTTACCTTCAGGTACGGCTTTACATCAGCGGAAGCGCTCAGCATTACGGAATTTATGAGGGTCACGTACTGCTTTGACCATACCTTGTTAGGCGTGAGCTTTATGTGGTTTGTCCAGAGTCTTACAAAAGAAAGCCTCTTGCCTATGTCGCTTTTACTTGATCCCATATTTTACCATCTCGTCCTCCAGATTTAGCAAGCAGCTATTCTTCTCTCCCCGACGCCCTTATGAAGACTAGAGTATAGCGGCGCATTACGGCCAGAGCGCGGTCGGCAATAGGCAGAGCCCCGACCAGCAAGACCAGCTCGCTTAGTATCTTCCCATCGATGCAGCCGAAGAGCACTAGTATGGGCGGGTAGAGCAAGATCGCTGCGATAAGCCCTATAACAAGCTCTGCCAGATTGAGATGCACCAGCAGTATAGGAGCTAGCAGCAGCACAAGGAGGATGTTGCTTGCAAAGATCCTGTAGATCTTTGGGTATTGCAACCGAACCGAGAAGACCTTCCCAAGGCGGTGGATGTAGAGCAGCAGTGAGACCGTGCTGCCGATTATGTATAGGGCGAGTATCGCGCCTATGGCACCAAGATATGGAACAAGTATAACAAGGCCTAATAGCTGCGCAAGAGCCGAGACGGCAGAGATCTTGAAGACCTCGCCAACCTTTCCGGCTGCGGTGAAGAAGCTTAAAGTGAAAGAGTTGATTATCGCAATTGTGGTCCCAAGAGCGATCAGGGAGATGTATCCTGCGGCATTAGAATAACTTGATGTCAAAAATAGCGAGACTAGCGGGCCAGAAAATACGCCAACAAACACCACTATTGGGAGGTTTATCAAAAGGGAGTAGACTATCGCAGTGTTGTAGGCGCCATTTAGTGCCGCCTTCTTCTTTGTGGTGTGTATTATAGTTGAGAAGGCCTGGATCAGCACCAGTGCAAGGTTTCCGTACACAAAGTTCATCATGCCAAGTCCCTTTATCGCAGTGCCGTAGTTACCAAGAATGTACGCCGAGACAAAAGTGCTAAGGAACAATGTGGCGAAATTTGCCACTCCGCTGACCATTAAGTTGTTTGCTGCGAGCGGAACCGAGAAAGAGATGGTTTCCTTTATTCCGCGAAGATCAGGCCAGCAGATCTTGCCTGCGCCAAAGTAGCCGTACGCGCTCATTGTATAGTATGTTGTTAGCACAAAGCCAAGAGCGTCGCCTATGAGCAGCCCTAAAATTGCACCGTTCACGCCAAGGCCTGCGTAGATGAGCCCGACACCAAGTCCCAGCTGCAGCAGCAGGAGCAGCACCAGGGAAGTTGAGGCCTGCCTGCCCCTGCCAAAGCCAACCAGCGCGGAAAAGGAGGTGTTCCAAAGGGTGCTGAAGAAGATATCAACAGACACAAGGATTAGGGTGAAGGCCTGCACGCCTGAGTTCCTTAGATATGTTGAGGCTATCGGCCCGCTAAGAGCTGCCCCAAGCAGCATCAGCGCCAGGCTTATCGGCACGACTACTGCGTATCCGTTTGAGATTATCCTTGCGAGCCCCTTCTTGTCCCTCTTGTAGCTTAAGGCCGCTATGTTCTTGTCAAAGTATGATGCCACGCCGAACTGCGCAAGAGCGGCAATCAGGGCAGAGTAGCCTATGGCAACTGTGTACGCCCCGTAGTTGGCAGGGGCTAGCAGCCTTGCCACAAGTATGAAGGTTACGGCAAGTATTATCAGGCCGGCAAATCTTCCCAAGACTACTGCAAAGAGCGTTCTTGCCGCTCTTCTTCCTATGGATTCCTGCTCTGCGTACATCATAGGCTTTAGGCTGCAAAGGTTCTTTAACTATTACAGGGGCAAAGAAGAGGCTTGGCAAAGGAGAAGGTTTATATCAATTTGATGAGGAGAAGCACTAAGTCTATGGGTGCTTTGATGAAGATACTAGTTACCGAGCCTGAATATCTTGGGGCAGATGCCCTTAGTATGCTAAGAGGGGCAGGAGTGGTCCTCGCTAGGAAGATGGACAGGAGAGAACTTGAGAGGCGTATCTTAGATGCGGATGCGCTGATGGTAAGGATTGACACCACCGTCGACAAAAAGCTCCTCAAAAAGGCAAAGAAGCTCAGGATAGTGGGTTCTGTTACCACAAGCCTGGATCACATTGACATAAAGTATGCAGGCAAAATGGGCATAAAGGTTGTAAGCCTCCATGGCGCGCACACTGTGCCAACAGCAGAGTACACAGTAGGGATGATGCTAGCGCTGTGCAGAAACGTCCCCTGGGCGCACCAGAGCCTTAGCAGCGGGGTCTGGAAAAGGTACATGTTCATAGGAAGGGAGCTGAGCGGCAAGACCCTTGGAATAGTGGGATTTGGCAAGATAGGAAAGCAGGTGGCCATATATGCAAGGGCTTTTGGGATGAAGATAATCTACTACGACCCATATGTCAAGAGCTCAAGGCTTGGTGAGAAGGCGCGCACTCTAGAGAGGCTGCTTGGGCGCTCTGACATAATTACGGTGCATGCGCTGCTCACAAAGGAAACAGATAACATGATAGGCTACAGGCAGATCTCAATGATGAAAAGGGACTCGCTGCTGCTCACAAGCTCTGCAAAGGGGAGGGTTGTAAACTGCAAGGCCTTGCTCAGGGCTCTCAAAAACGGGAAAATAGCAGGGGCAGCAATCGACGTCTTCCCAAACGAGCCGATTTCTGGCCCAAATGACGAGCTGATTGCGTATGCAAGGGGGCATCGGAACCTGCTGGTGACTCCCCACATAGGGGGATCAACAAAGGAGGCGATTGATAGGGCAAGCCTTGAAATCGCAGCTGCGATTGCAGGGGAGCTAAAGGGGAGGAAATGAAAAGAATTGCATTGTCTTGGGGTATTTCTGGGATGGAACATCCAGTACTAACAGAAACTAGTATCCATTACAAATGTATAAAAGTATCCATTATTAATGGAAATATATAAATACTTTGGATTATTAACCTAACTTATGATACCCGAAGATAGTTTAAGAGAAATCATTAAATCTCAATCAAAAAGTCTAAACTCGTATGAACTGGGCATTCCAAGAAGGGAAGCCAACATAGACAGCAGACTACCCCACGCATTGATTATATCCGGAATTAGACGTGCCGGCAAGAGTACATTACTGCATCAGCTATCCAAAAGATTTGCAAACTTCCACTATCTTAATTTTGAGGATCCTAGACTCTCAGATTTCGGATTGAATGATTTCGAAAAGTTGGATGAGCTCTTTACAAAGGAATATGGTGACTATGAGTATTATTTGCTTGATGAGATACAAAAGGTTGAAAAATGGGAGCTTTTCGTTAGATCGAGATTGGACAGGAAAAAGAAATTCATTATAACAGGTTCCAATGCTTCGCTTTTGAGTAAAGAGCTAGGAACCAGCTTAACTGGTAGACATGTGGACTTAGAATTGTTTCCGTTCTCATTCAAAGAATACTTATTATTCAAAAATAAGAAGGCTGAACTGCCAACATTCAAAGGGTACTTGATGGATGGGGGTTTCCCAGAATACGCAAAATATGGCAATTCAGAGGTTTTGCAAAGATTATTCATAGATATAATACAACGAGACATTGTTGCGCGCTATAAATTAAGGGAACCGAAAGTTTTAGAGCAGATGGCAGTTTATCTGCTTACAAATATCGGAAGGGAATTTTCGTATAACAATCTGAAAGAAGTCTTCAATTTGGGCTCGGTAAGTACAGTAACTGCGTATATCTCATATTTTGAAGACAGCTATTTGCTTTTTAGTGTTCCTAAATTTAGCTTTTCTCTTAAAAAACAATTGGTAAATCCAAGGAAGATATATGCTATTGACAATGGTTTGGCTAGAGTTAATTCCGTTTCCTTCTCTTCTGATAGCGGCAGGATGTTAGAGAATATGGTGTTTCTTGGGTTAAGAAGGAAATTTAATCAGATATTCTACTTTAGCGGCAAAAATGAGTGCGACTTCCTAGTTAGGGACAAAAATAAAATTATAATGGCAATACAGACTTGCTACAATCTTAATTCGGATAATAAAGAACGGGAGTTTAACGGGCTCGTAGAAGCGCTAAAAGAGGTTGATTTGAGTGAAGGGCTGATACTTACATACGACCAGGAGGATACTTTTAAAATAGAAAAGAAAAGGATAATAGTTAAGCCTGTTTGGAAATGGTTAACAGAACAATGAGCAAGTTCAAGCTATCTAGGGGATCCAGCTAATATCCCCTCACGACAAAAGATAAAATCAGCCGAAGTCTGCTGCAAGGGAGCACTTAGAGTAGAACGCGGCGTTGCCGAAGATTCTAAAGTGCGTAAGGGAGGTGGATGTGGAGTTGTATGAAGTGTAGTTGAGCGAGACCCCAGGCTCTGAGTTTGCAGCGCCAATGCATGTGCCTGCGCTCTTCTGGGTGTAGTTTATCGGGTATCCAAGGCCCGCATCGTAGAGGCAGGTGCTATTCTGCTGGTTGATATAGAACAAATCGATTGTCTTGGGGCTTCTGCTGTGGGCAAGGAACTCAATTATTTGCTGCGAGCACAGCGACTCGTTGGCGTACTGGGCGTCATTTGCATACGCTACAAGCACCCCGACTCTTGGCGCTGCCAGGATCGTGCTCTTATACGTCGAGAAAGGCACAGAGATGTAGTTTGCCGCAACATAGTAGATGAGTACTGCGATTATGGCTATCACGGCTATTGCCACTGCGTATGGCATCAGGTTGCGCCGCTCCTTCTTTGCATCATTTACTAGAGCCTCCTTCCTTGATTCCTCCTTGCGGCCTGCCGCCTTGCCCTTCTGCTTGGTTGTGTCCTTTTGGTTCTTCTGTGCTGCCATCTAATCCCCTCACTTTATAAGTATAGCAGGATAGCACGCAGCCATGAAGGCATCGTTGCCGCTTACGCTCATCACAGAGCCGTAGAACGAGTAGATGCCAATAGAGCTTGTGGAGGCGCTTGTCATCAGTACCACAGGTATGCCCTGCTGGGCGTACTGGCTCATGCAGGAGCCTGCCGAGATGGTCCTGTTCTGCACAGTGCACAAGGAGTTGCTTATTGTAGCCCTTATCACCTTCTTGTGCATAGCACCCAGCTGGCTGCTAAGCGCAGTTGCGCACGAGGTCTCATTTGGAGTTTGGGTGCCGTTTATTATTATCGCAACTGAGCTTGCGCTGCTTATTGCACTATTGAAAGCGCCGCTTGGTGCAGAGGCGTTTGCTGCGCTTGCATAGGCATAGTTTATCGCTATGCCTATTATGACAAGCGCCGCTATTATCAAAAACACCTTTCTCCAAGCGCTTATGCTGCGGGGGCTTATCCTTAGCTTGTGCTTGCCCATAAGCGAGGCGTAGTAAGCATAGACTAGCAGCAAGATCACTATTCCCACCAGAGCAGAGGTCAGTGGGGCTATGAACGGGACGAGAGCTATGGCACTTTGGTAGCTTGGGCCAATCAACGGCGCGAGTACCCCTACAAGCGGGGCATCTAGAGCCCTTGTGAACTCTGTTAGGCTAAATAGCGGCTCTGAGCCATAGAATGCGCCTTTAATCTGCCTGGAATACGCAGTTAGCTGCGCTGCAACTGCTGTGGCATTTGAGAGCTTGCCGTTGACCTGTATGTTGTAGGCAAGCTGCGAGTACGCAAGAGAGGCGATGTTTGGAGCCTGGCTTTTGGAATCTAGCTGCGCCATTATTAGAAGTGCAGTGTTGTTTGATGCAAGGGCAGTGACATTTAAGTAGGAGGCCTCAAGCCTTGAGTAGGTCGACTGCATTGCAGAAAGCTTTAGGGCAAGGCTTGCTGTGGCCTTTGTGAGGTTCACGGAAAGCAGGTTTTGGGTCAAGTTCGCATATGCGCCCTGCACGCCAAGGAGCTGTGATGAGAGGGTTGCGTTGCTGAGGTGGGTTAGCAGCATCGCAGTCTTGTTGACAGATGGCCTGTACTGGGCAAGCGTGGTGTTCATCAGTGTGGCAAACTGCGAGTTCTTGCTTTTTGTTAGCACCGGCAGCACGTATGTATCCTCAAGAACGCTAGTGTTTGCCGCAACGCCCATTATCTGCTGATTAGTTATCGGCAGCGCATTTATGTTGTTTAGCATCACCTGCACCTGGTTTAGCAGGGAGTAGTTGTACGTCACGAACTGGCAGAACCCGACAGCGTTGCAGTACCATGGCCCTGAGAGAGACGGGACATTGGATGTGAAGCTTGGTTGCGATCCCTTGATGTAGTTGCTGCATGCTGCGAACTGGGAGTTTGTGATGTTTGCAAGAGGGGGGAAGATCGGGTTCTGGTAGAGGGACCTTGAGATTGAGGAGATGTTTGCAAATGAGCTATTTAGCAAGGCCTGGTCCTTTCCTATGCTGCTTGAGTTTACGATCTTTGATAGGGCAAAGAAGTTATTGAAGCTTGAGTTTAGTATCCCATAGCCTGACTCAAACTGCATTATGCCTATGCCTATGGTGCCTGTAGGACCGCCTGTTGCGTATAGCGCCTTTGAGCAGTCGGGATTTAGGCCGCAGGACTGGCAGTAGTTAGCAGCAGTGCAGGTTGCCCCTGATGCAAGCCCTGTTTCAACAAGGCAGTCTGAGATCGATGTGGATGAGGAGCTCTGGTAGCGCTTAAGCATTGAGGAGAGCTGGGGGTAGTTTGCTAGCTTTATGCTCGCATTTAGCACATGCGGCCTGATTATGTTGTAGATCTGCGTCGCATTCAGCACTATCAAGTAAGGGCTTGAACTCACGTTTATAACAAAGAACGGGGTGGTTCCCTGATAGAGCGTGACATAGTTGCTTCCCAGATACGTGGCATTTACAGCTGTTAGCGAGCTGCTTAGAGCAGTTGAGACGTTGTAGGAAGAGAGCGAGGAGTATACCTGGGTTATCGAGTAAGCGCCAACGCAGTTTATCAGCACAAGGGATGCTATCAGAAGAGATGCATAGCGCAGGTTATTCATCAAACCACAATTCCTGCTACTTATGAGAAGTCAATATTTAAATACATTACAATGGCATGCGGGCAGCAAGCCTTGCAAGCTTCGGCACTCCCTGCAAGTTTTAGCGCCTTGACTTTTTACCGCGGCGTGTGTAGTAGAATACGGCTACAACAATTATTATTATGATTACAATCACTCCTATTGCAATGCCGCTGCTGCTTTGTGGTACTTGGGTGCTTGCTATGGTTGTAGCAGGGGTAGAGTTTGCTGCCTGCGCAGTGGTTGTTTGGGCTGTTGTGGCCACAGTAGTGCTTGCAGTTGTTGCTACTGGCGTCTGGACTGAATAGAAGCGCAGTGTTGCCTGCTTTGTGGTATAAGATACGCTTGTTAGTTCTACGTATACGCTTGCAGTCGAGTTGCTGCGGATAAGAACCGGGTTATCAAGTGTCAGATTGTATGTAGCAGGGTCGTTTACTGTAATCTTAACGTAATTTGAGCCAAATGAGACATTGGTGATTGTAAATGGCGTTCCGCCGATTGTTACCCCGAACGATGAGCTGGGAGACACGTTTGATACAGTTGAGTTGCCGTTGCTCACATTCACAGTAGGCTTGCTGCTAACTGTAGTTGTTGGAATCGTAGAGGCAACTGTGGTTGTGCTTGCTGAGCCGCCTCCGCTAACTCCTCCGCCTCCTCCACCGCCGCCACGGCCAAGAGGATTTGCAACTACGCTCACAGTGTTGGTAATTGAGTTTGATGCTCCGTTGCTGTCTGTTATCGAGATTGTGTAGGTGTCTGCCTGCAGTGGCGAATCCGTGCACATTGCATTTGTCGAGGTCGTAGATGATACTGTGCATGAGGAGAGTGAGTCGTGATTTGAGTCAGAGAACGTGTAGGTGTATGAGCCAGATCCGCCGATTACATTTGCCGTGAGTATCACAGATGTGCCGAAGTAGACTGTGGAGCTGTTCACCTGCAGCGTAGGCTGGATCACAGAACTTACAACAATGGCATTTGTAGGCGAAGATACGACTACATTAGTGGTTGCAAAGTCTGTTATCTTGTAGCAGTATGTGTTTGTGGACAGAGGGGTTGCGACATAGGTGTTTGATGTTGCCCCTGTTATCGCGCTGTCAGATGAGCATGTGGTGGAGCTGCCAGTGTACCACTGGTAGATGTATCCGTTTACTATCCCGTTTGTAGTTCCGCCGCTAGGCCTTGCCAGCAGAGTTTTTGACTGCCCAAGGTCTATTGTGTTGCCGCCTGATGAGGTTAGGGCCACTGCAGCTACAAGCGCAGGGTTGATCGTAAGGGAGTCTGTAGAGGTAGTGAGCGAGTTATCTGCAAGGGTGTTTGAGTCTCCTGCGCCAAAGGCGATGGTCCATGCACCCAGTATTGAATTTGTGCTGGTAAGAGTTCCGAGTAGAATATTGGACGGGGCACCTAGCTGATAGTTGATCTGTGTTGCAGAGATGGCATTGAATACAAAGAGCGCATTTACAGGAAGAATAGTGTTGCCCAAGATTGTGGGGAGGGTGTTGCCAGATGAGAGCCCTGTGGCAGTTGTTGGCACAGTGTAGATGGCGTTAAAAGCATAGCCAGGGTTCAGATTGACGCCGCTGTCTGTCAGTATAGCGTTTGCAACTGTGATCTGTCCTACATCGATTACAGTATTTGAAATAAGAGGAGGATTGGGATTTGCAACGGTAGCCTGTGTCATAACCGGCATTAAAAGAATCGAAAAGACGAGCAGCAAAGAAAGCTTTATTTCTCTTGTATACATATTCATCCTCCTAGCACATGCTTAAACCGTAGAAGACTGTAAAAATAAAAAATAAAATGAAGAGGCAAAAAGCCTCTCATTACCGCTTGGAACTAACTGCGCGCTTAATGCCCTGCGTTGGTCAGAAGGTCCTGGATGAACTGGTTTCCTGCCTGCACAGTCTGTGAAGCAGAGTAGCCAGCTACCAAAATCCTGCTCGTCCCAAATGCCTGCACTATTGGTGTGGAGTTCGGTCCGAACGAAGAGATGGCTGCTGTCTGCGCATCTGTCGTGTTGGAGAAGATGGATGCAGCTACGCTGTTAACGTATTTGCTTCCCACCACTATCAACGTGGACGCCTGGTTCGCATTGGAATCAAGTATGGCAAGAGGCGTTGTCGCAGTGTTCAAAGGAACATTGACGATTGCCTGTTTCTGCGACGGTGTCGCAGTCAGGTTCTTTATTCCTCCTATGCCAACAGTGCACGAACTTGAAGCCACTGCTCCGCCGCATGTCGCATTTACCTGGGCGATTGTGACGTTAGCAATGTTCGTTGCCTGGCCTACTCCATAAGGACCATAGTTGGTTGTCGTTGTCGAGACTGTCGAGCTTGCAGGTCCAACCACTACGTTTAGCAGGTCAATAGACTTTGCTATGTCGAAGGTCGCGCCCGTCGTTGAGATCGATGCGATTTGTCCGCCACGTTCAGGTCTAAAGCCAGGTTTTGCAAGGGTTGCGCCCTGTCCTGAGCTTGCTTGGGTCAACGAGTTGTACTCCCAAGCTGTGCCTGTTGCGCCGCTAAATCCTGTAGTGGAGTTTATCCAATACAGAGTTCCAGAGCCAACTGTAGTCTGGTTCATGATGCCGATTATCACGTTAGACTGCGCTGTTGACCCTGTGGTCGACGTTATCAGAGGTATGTCGTACTTGAAGTACTGCGCCCTGCTGTTTAGCGTCGAAGGTGCTGCTTGTGGCTCCAAAAGGAAGTTTATGTTCGACCCCTGTCCAGTGTACGCTACAGTGCTTGTCACGGCGTTTGCCGCAATGTTGTAGTTGTAGTTAGGCGTTGTGTACTGCAGTGTTGGACCGAAGTAGATCAACTGTCCCAAGAGCACAGAGTTTCCCTGTACCACCGAGTTTGCGGTCGCAAGAAGGTTTTTAGAGCCGGTAACCTGGTTGAGGTTTGCAGACTCATAGACCTGCACTATTGATCCTGTCTGACCTGCTGGCAATGCATAACTTAGCTGGATGTTGGTTACGTTCACAAGATTCACGTTAGCTACAGCCTGAATCGTATTGAAGGCTGTGAACTGGAACGGCTGGTTGGTTATTGCAGATGCAGACTGGCTGTTGTTCTTATATCCGCTAACCGTTACCGTGAATGGGCTTGCTATGTAGTTGCCATCCATGGTGACAGAGTTTAGAGGTATAGCTGCAAATATTCCAGGCGCTGGTGCCTGTACTCCAGAACCAATCACATTCGCTATTCCGTTCACTGAAATCGAGTTCATAGGCACGTATGCATACGAGTCAAGGTCGTATGTCAGGGTGCTAAGCGAAGACGATGGAGATACTCCACTGCCTCCTGCAACCACTGTGAATGCCTGAGGAAGCTGGCTCGTCACTGTGAAGAGATTGGTCGGCTCTGTTACTACTGTCTGGTTGATTGTGTTGTGGGCGAGGTCTGTTCCGATTCCAGCTGCAGTGTCTAATATTGCCTGGTACGGCTGAAGTCCACTAGCCACGGAGTTGAAGGTATAGGTATTTACTACATTGGTCGTGTATGCAGCACCATTGTTTGTAGGGTTGCTGTATGTGGTCTTAGCGTTGCTCTGTGTTGCAAACTGGATGGCGTCGAAGTTGCTGTTAGACGATCCAGGTGCGCCAAGTGAGCTTCCTGCAAAGGTGACCTTCCATGCCGCTGGGTTGTTTATTAGGTTAAAGGACTGCCCAGAGCTCAGTGTCATGCTCTTTGAGAGGTTGCTGTATAGGACTATTCCCTGAAGAACAGAGTTCTGATCTACTGCCCCATATCCAGCGCCTGCGTATGCGCCGATTGCGCTGGTCTGGTTTGATGACCAGTGCAGTGCCGCATACCAGTTGGTGTTGTTCGTGTTGAACACCTTTCCGCTCGTAACGTTTACAACGTTAGAAAAGAGCTGGATCTGCGCCCATTTCTGGTAAGCATACAGACCTGGGAAGGTCGTGCCTACAGCAATGTAGAGCTTTGTTCCAGAAGCGTTTATTGTCTTTGTGGTGCTTGGACCTATAGAAGTCTCGTTTGTGAGCACTCCGTTCTTGTAGACTGCAACTGCTGCGCTGCTGATTCCTGAGCTGCTAGGGTATGAAAGATCCTGAAGCACTACTGTGAATGCTCCTGCTGTAACGTTGTGGCCCACATAGACTGTCTGCTGAGGGGTTATTGCCTGTGCCAGCTGCAGTGTTCCTCCAGAGGTCTGTGACGTTCCGGTCACAAAGTTTGTGGAGCTAGGAATAGATCCTGCTGTTGGCAATGAAGCAGAGTAGATTGTCCAGTTGCTTCCAAGGAACTCGAATGACGCGTGGTTTGCAACGTCGTTTCCAGCATTGGTCACGTTCGAGAAAATCTTTAGAGGATTTCCGAACACTACCTGGTATGCGCCCATTGTGTCAAGTATCTGAAGTCCGCCTCCTGTGGTCTGGTTGAATACAGGGAAGCCTGCGAGCCAGAGGTACTCAGATTCCTGGCTTGCTCCTGCGCTGTTCATAAGTCCAGGTACCTGCGAGCTTGTGAACCTTACCACGTTGTCGTAGTATGTTCCGGATGAGAATGTAGTGAATGAAACTCCTCCGCCGTTGGTGTTAAACGATGCAGGGTTAGGTGCTGAAAGTGGTGCGCCTATTCCTGCCCATGCTGATGTTGGGTTTGGAGATCCTGTTACTGCAAATCCAACCGTTGATGCGGGGTTTTCTCCATATGAGTATGAGCCTGAGCCCTGCAGGGTCTTGGAACTTGAGATTGTCCCAAAGTTTAATACTGCGCCGTTTAGCACAGAACCAATCAAAGCCTTAACAGTGTATGATCCTGTTGCAGTAACTGCGCCCTTCTCTCCTAGCCAGACCTGCTGGTTTGAGAGCGTGCATGAAGAGGTGGTTGTTACGCACTTTAAGCCTGCTGTGTTTCCTACAGTTGCTGTTATGTTGGTAGAGGTGAATGCTAAGTTGCCGATTACTGCGGCAATGTTCGCAGCCACAACGCCGTCGCTGGGTTGAGCCGAACCACCGACTACTATCTGGACAACTGGTTGTCCCTGTGAGTTTATTATCGGTATGTTGCTGAATGTTACTCCGCTTGCGAATACTATTCCGGTCGCCAAACTTGCTGCGATTGCAGCTATTCTCTTTGCGTTAAGGCTTTTCATTCTATCACGTATATTACACATTTGTGTGACTATTCATAAACTGTAAAGTATTTAAAGGATGCGGTTATGTTTGATAGTTTTTTTATATAATCTGCTTTATTCATCGTCGATTGATGAAGTTGGCTTCTTCTATAAGCGAATCCCTTCGACGAAAGGCATATTTTCATCTCAGACAACCTCTTTTATGATCGCATTGCAAACTTTTTCGATTTGTTCGTCAGTAAGCGTCGGCCCTGAAGGAAGCGAGACCCCTGATGCGGAAATTTTCTCTGCTACCAAGTATCTTCTTGACTGTTTATACGGCGGCATTGTGTGCAGCGGATAGAAGATTGGCCTTGTCTCTATTCCCTTTGCCCAGAGCCTCTCCATTAGCGAGTCTTTGCAGACCTTTGCTTTCCCGCTGAGGAGTATGTTATACATCCAGTACACGCTATTCGCCCACTCCATCTGCGGCGAGAGCGTTATGTAGCCGTTGTCTGCCAGCTTCGAGAGTTTTTCTTCGTAGAGCCTTGCGATTTCCCTCTTCCTGCGTATAACACTATCCATCCTGTGAAGCTGGGCCACGCCTATTGCGGCCTGCATGTTTGTCATCCTGTAGTTGTACCCTATGACGTCGTACCAGTATCTCTTTGAGGGGTTCATGCCGTGATCCCTTAGTATCCTCATCTTCTGGTAGAGTGTCTCATCGTCTGTTATGCACATCCCGCCCTCGCCGCTGGATAGTATTTTGTTGCCGTAGAAGGAGAAAGAGGAGATATCCCCAAATGACCCGACGGTCTTGCCCTTGTACTTGGCCCCATGCGCCTCAGCCGCGTCTTCCACAACGAATAGGTGGTGTTTTTGCGCAATCTCCATTATCAGATCCATGTCGCATGGATGTCCGTACAGATGCACAGGCATTATCGCCCTTGTCCTCTTGGTTATGCACTTGCCTATCTTCTGCGGATCTATGCACCAGTACTCCTTGCTTGAATCGACAAAAACTGGCTTTGCCCCTGTGTACCGCACTGTGTTTGCACAGGCTATAAAAGTCAGAGTCGGTACTATTACTTCCTCCCTGCCACCTATTCCAAGTGCAGCCAGGGCCAGATGCAGTGAAACCGTACCGTTTGAGGTTGCTACTGCATACTTTGTGCCCATCCTTTTGGCAAACTCTTCCTCGAACTGGGTGATGAACTTGCCCTTTGAGCTAATCCATGTGCTCTTGACTGCCTCTGTTACGTTCCTTAGCTCTTCTTCTCCAAGAAGCGGCTCGTAAATCGGTATTGTCATGCTCACGCCTTGAGTGCCCTTGTGACTATCTTTGCCTCGCTGGGATAGTTTGGCGCATCCCATGGGAATCTCTCGCCTGCAAGCAGCCTCTCCCAGCGCTCTATGTCAGATCTTACCATTATCTTCACCAGCTCCTCGAACCTAGTCTTAGGCTCCCATCCCAACTCCTTCTTCGCCTTTGAGTAGTCCCCTCTTAGTGCATTAGTGTCTAGGGGCCTCATAAACCTCTTTGTTATCTTCACATGCTTTCTCCAGTTTAGGCCGGCTTCCTCGAATGCCGCACTGACGAACCCGAAGACAGAGTGGAACCTGTTTGTGGCAAGCACATAATCGTCCGGGGTGTCCTGTTGCATGATCCTCCACATCCCTTCTACATACTCCGGAGCATACCCCCAGTCTCTCACGGACTTTACGTTACCAAGCTCCAGCTCACTTTCTATGCCGACTGCGATCTTGGCTATGCCATTGGTTATCTTCCTTGTCACGAACTCAAGGCCTCTAAGAGGCGACTCGTGGTTGAAGAGTATGCCCTGGCTTGCAAAGAGCTTGTATGATTGACGGTATATCTTTGTAATCCAGTAGCCGTAGAGCTTTGCTGCGGCGTATGGGCTGGTGGGTTTGAACGTGCTCTCCTCGCTAAGAGCCTTTGTTGAGAGTCCCTTTAGTCCATCTGATAGGCCGGATTGACCGTACATCTCGCTTGTAGAGGCCTGGTAGAACTTTATGTTAGGGTCTGCCTGCCTTATGGTTTCAAGGATCATAGCTATTGAGATTCCGTCCGTCTGGGTGGTGACCACTGGCTGCTCGAATGCTGCAGCAACAAAACTCTGGGCTGCTAGGTTGTAGAACTCGTCTGGCTTTGCTATGTTTATCGCCTCGGCTATCGAGCTCATATCATTTGCCTCGTATGGTATGAGCTGCACCTTGTCAAAGACGTCAAGATACTGCAGGCGCCAGAAGTTGGGAGTGGAGAGCCTCCTGAAGCCTCCAAAAACCTTATATCCTTTTTTGAGCAGCAGCTGGGCCAGATATGCCCCATCTTGGCCAGTTATTCCTGTAATCAAAGCGGTCTTTGCCATTTAATACGCCTAACTATAACAAATGCGCAGCTAAATATTTAATGCTTCAAGCCTCACTTGCCTCACTTCACTGCAACGGCTATTATGTCTGGCTTTAGCCTCTCTGATAGCACCCCAAGCACCCTGAATGCGAGCCGGTGTATCTGGTATATGAGCCTAGGGGGTCTGATCTGATCGAAGCCTGTTGCTATGGAGAACTTTTTGAACCCCCCCAAGCCAGTTCTTCACCATATAGTTAGTATATATATTATAGGTGCGGACCCTATAGCCTGTGCTTTTATCGTACGCCCCATGATAGTTGTTGGTAATCAGACCATAGAAACCGGCGTTTGGCACTATCAGCTTGAGCCTGCCCCCTTTCTTTAGCACCCTGTACGATTCCCTAAGCAGGTTCTGGGGATTTTTCAAATACGACAAAACGTACCTGCAGTACACCTCGTCAAATGTGCCGCTCTTGAAGGGCAGCCTGTCCTTCTCGAGGTCGCAGACCACCACGTCCTTTCTACTCCCTTTATAGGAGTCAACAAAATCGGTGCCGTACCTGTCGTCTCCGCAGCCGGCATTTAATATTCTCATTTGGATCCTCTAGTTTTGGTGCTTACCTAGCACCTTTTTATATATGTCAAGGGTCTTTCTAGCAGTGTTCGACCAGGAGATGCTCTCTGCATACTTTAGCTCGGCATCACGCATTTTCTTGCTGAATCCGCGCATTTTGAGGTTTATTAGTATTCTGGCAGAATGCTTTGGGTCCCTTGCCTCGAACACGTAGTTTTTCACTTCCTCGTCGAAAATGTTTTTCTTGCAGACTACAATCGGTAGCCCCCTTGCCTTTGCGTCCTCTATTGGGAAGCTTGAGCTATCGCCTGTGCTCGGCCAGAAGAACGCATCGAAGCCATCGTATATCTGGAGCAGTTTCTCTTCTGGAGCAAAGCCCATGAACCTCACATTGACCAGATCCATCTCGCTTTTGTAGCTGTTGAGGTGCTTTTTCTCCGCCCCGGTTCCGTAGATTATGAATTTGATTTCCTTGTTTTTGAGTAGCTGCAGTGCCGTCTTGAGTATGAATATCACGTTCTTGTGATATGCAAACGAACCAACATAGCCGACGCGAAACTCCCTGTGCTTAGGCTTCTTGGGTATACGTGTAGTGATGAAGTAGTCTTTTGTTCCAAGCAGCGTAGTGGACCAATGCTTTATCTGCTTGAATCTTGAGAGGACATCTTTTTGCACCGAACTTGATGTGAATATTATGAAGTTGGAGTACTTTATCGCATCTCTGATGTTTGCAGAGACTATGTAATTGTAGGCCCCCTGAATCACGCCTTTGTGGAAGCCCTTGTCAAGGCGCATCAAGTCATGTATGCAGCTGATTATCCTTGCCTTTGAACCGTTCTCCCTTAATATTTTTGCTGCAAAGCCCAGCTCTGGATGCGCTATGTGTATGACGTCATAATTCTCCTTTGCCAGCTTCTTTATCCTAAGCTTGAATAGAGAATTCGCATATATCAGCCCTACTGTGTCCTGGCGCTTTAGTTCCGAGAGAGGATAGATTAGAGCTATATATACCTTACCCTTGAGCTTTTGGTGTATCTGGTGGGTATATTCTGTTATGCCATCCCCGCTGCCCTCCTGTGGCTTTACAAGCGTTATTATTGCTACTTTCAATTCATCACCTTCTTCATGCTTATTATGAGAAGAATGCAAACAAGGTTTATAAATTTATATTCAACTGTGAGAATGTTTTATGGAAGCCTATTTTCTTGGATTTGCATGCTTCTGCTTGAGAAGTCTGACAAGCAGCGGTATGCCCTGCCTGGAGTTCTTGTACTTTGAATTCAGCCGCACTATAGTTGACTCCTTCTCCAGACCAAGATACTTTATGAGCCCCAATTTGTTCAACTGGGTTGATATGGCAAGCGTCTGTTTGCTATCCTTATCTGACATGTGCCCATAGAATTCGGCGAGCTCCTTTGAAGTTATCTTGAAGGCTTTTGGGATTCCTGCAATGCCCTCCTGCTTTATTCCATATATGATATTCCTTATCAGGTACAGGTTGTTGTAGTCGAACCTGGTAAGCTCGTGTTCATGTTCCTTGCCGCAGAGGATTTCGTATGCGAGCAGTGTGTTGAAAAATAACTTGCCTGCAAGAGTCTTCTCTATCGGAGCCTCAGGCACAACCATCTTTGAGAGGTATTCAAGCATCTTCTTGTTGTACGTCCCGTATGTCAGCCTGTCGAACTTGTAGAGCTCTTCGTACACAGAACTTGCGGTGTGCAGCATTGATGCATGGTGCTCAAGGTAGTAATCCCCCTTGACAAGCCTAAGTAGTCTACCATTGACAGCTGCCTGCTCGTGCAGCATGCCGGTAAAGCTAACCCTGTCTTTTTTGAATAGCCTTGTCTGCCAGGTGAAATTTCCACGGTGTGTGCCGTCAAACCCTTCGTACCTCTTTATAGCATATGCGTCGCAGCCTGCTTTTTCTATCAAGGCCCTAATCTCGCCGTGGAGCGATGCTGAAAGCCTCTCGTCAGTATCTATCAATAGCACCCAGTTGAATCTGCACTTCTTTAGGGCATACATCCTCATTGGATCAGGATATCCAAGGGCAATCGTGTAGAAATATCTCACTTTATCGAGCTTTTTGATATACTTTTGGAGAGTTTTGCGGTTTTTTGTGCTACTGGAGTCTATCAGCACGATCTCGTCAGAAATTTTGTACACGCTTTTTATAAGGCCTAGTGTCTGCGGAATATCGTCCTTTGAAAATATCAGGGTTGTCAGACCTTCCATGATCTCACTTTCGCGACGCAGATATGTCGCCCATATACATCTCTTTCTTATTTGTATTTGCGTTGAATGACTTCTCAGGCCCAGTGTGGCTCGTATTGAAGCCCATCTTAGAAAGCCTTTCGATAAGCGGCTTGTATCCATAATGATATTCTATTAGCATGTCTGAAAACTTTCTCAGCGTCTGCTTAGGAGTTCCTGCGATGATGTCGTATTCGCAACCTTCGCAGTCGATTTTCAAAGCTGCGTCCTTGAGGCCGTACTTCTTCACCATGCTCGAGAGGGTTATCACGCTTACCTGCTTGCCTTTCCTCGCCTCTTTTATCTGCGCTCCTGCAAGGTTCTCAAACTTTGGATCTATTTTCATCGTGCCGGACTTCGATGCGCAGCCAGCATTTATCAAGGTTATCCTGCTTGAGAGATTGTTTGCTTCTATGTTCATTTTCCCTATCTCACAGGAATGCGGATATGGCTCAACGGCATAGACGTGCTTTGCTCCGTTTAGCGCAAAGTATATTGCCGTGTCGGCGATATATGCTCCCACATCGACAACCAGCTTGTCCTTAATCTTTAGGTTTTTGTGCGGCTCGGCTATGAATTCCCCGATTAGCATCAAAACGATATGGATAACTTCCTTTTTTTGGGAGTAGACAAACCTTAGCTGCCTGTTCTTGTATTGCATCTCCACAAAACCCTTTCGAACCTTAACCCTGAAGTTCCTGCCATCTTTTGTTATTATGTCAATCTCATTTTTGAGCCCGAGAACAAGCATTGGCAGCGAATGCCAGTTCTTGACGTGCTTGTAAACGACATCAAGAGAGCTGGACTTGTCGCCAATTGCATACTTGATCAATGCAGTAATTGGATTCCTTTGCATAAAGCCACTCATATAAGCGAATTCCTGGATTTTGAGCCTGCCCCAAAATACTTTTTAATTGTAGGGGCAACGTTGCACAGGTTAAGCTCCTTTTTGGACGCTGGGGATGGGATTCGCACGCCTATGCCCGCGATACCAAAGATGCCAAACATGGTATGGTCACCTTTTCTAGCCGCCTCAGGCTCTACGAATGCAGAAAGGGCATAATGGGAAAAGTCGTTTGTGTAGCCATCGCTCAATTGGAAGACTATGTCAGGAGGTATGAACCTAGTAACACCTTTGTAGAATGATTCACCATCGAAGACTCTGGCCATCAGCTTACCCTTCCCCAGCGCTTTTATTTCCTTTAATTCTTCGATTAGCTTCCCTTTGAGCTTAGGCTTTTCCTTTGCAGACACAGCAGACCGTGAAAATCTGCCATCGTTTATCCAGATCATCCCCATATTGCCATTTGAAACCGAAGCGAAAGCCTTTGTGCTGCGCATCTCAAAGTCCGTCTCAAGTATCTTTATGTAGTCGTTGCCGTATCCCTCCTCCAGATTCTCTTCAAGGAACTTCTCCCCCATCTTTTGCAGTGCTGCTGGAAGCATTTCATATATCTTCCTACGCATACTGCTGCTCGCTATCGCCTCGCTTATCTTCACTTTCATAGATTTTCCAATTCCGGATTTGGCTTTTCTTGCAGGTACATCCCCAGATCCAAACGGATCTATTTTCAATTTGGCATATCCCTTATCTATGAGCCAGGAGTTGGGGAGGAATTTGTGATGGATCGGCTGCGCGCCGTGATCGGATACTACGGCTATGAGTGAAGGGGATGAATCTTTCTTTGCAAATGATACAGTCCAATTTATAAAGTCAGATATTGCAACGTAAAGCGGAGCTACAATCTCCTCCCAGTTATCCTCGCTCAGGGAATAATGCTGCATCCTGTCGGTTTCGGTAAAGCAGACGAAAACCATGTCGTATTCTTTTACTGACATAAGGTGCTGCGCAAGCATTGCTCTAGCCTTTATGCTCTTCGTATAGAGCCGGGAGGCCCTGTCAAGCGACATTTTTCCGGAGTTGAGCTGCACCCCGATATCAGGCTCGCCGCCAAATCCAAACTTCTTGGCAAGTATCTCAAGATTGACGGAGCTGTATCTTGGCTGCAGGGGCCATCCGGTTATCATGTCCACGCCTTCCCTCTTTCTCGCTTCCAGAAAAACCGCAGGGGTTATTACAAGGCACCTCAGCCCCATTGATGCCAGGCTTTCCCAGAAGGGCTCTGGGCTTGAGGAATCGTAGTATATAAGCTGCTTGTCATAGTTTCTGTCTATCTTCGAGAACTCAAGTATCTGGTGGTCTCTTGGCTCCAAACCGGTATAGATGCTCGGCCAAGCCGCAGAGGTCACAGGCGGCACAGAAGATCGCATCGCCCTTAGCGCACCGTTCCTCTCAAGGTACTCGAATCCGGACAGGTCATATTTTCCCTTAAGTTTTCTTATTAGCCATAATGGTGTGGAGTCTATTCCTATGAGATAAAACCTCTTCTCGCCCATCGAATCGTTTCCCTTAGATAGACATCGTAGCAAATGGTATATAATATCATAATCCGGTGCTTGGCATCAGCGAGATTACTTCTGCAATGCCTGCTTATAGAATGAAATTGTGCTCTCGATGTTCTTCTTCCAGGTGAAGCTCCTTGCGTACTCTATAGTTGCCTTCTTCCTCTTCACCTCGAATCCGTTCTCCTTTATCTGCATTATTATCTGCGCCATGTGGTCCTCGTCCTTCGCCTCAAAGCACATCTTTCTCACCTCCTTTGGTATGTGAGAGTCCCTGCATATTACTACTGGGAGCCCTCTTGACTGGGCTTCTATTATCGGGAGCCCGAATCCCTCGTGTATACTCGGGAAAACCGAGAGGTCAAATTTGTCGTATGTGGATGGCACCTTGTCCTCTTCAAGCGACCCCATGAACCTGATCCTCCTGTCATTTCCAGACTGCTCTGCCAGGTTCGAATACTCCATGTCCTTTCTGGCATAGAGGTCAAATGAGATATTTGTGTCCTCAATTTTCCTGAATGCACCTATTGCAAAACGCACGTTTTTCCTTACAGGAAAGCTGCCTATGTAGCCGACCTTGAATGTTTTTTGTGGATCCCTCTTTTTTATAGTGGTGAAGAATCTGCTATCGAGTCCGTAGTTTATCACCTTTATCCTGCTACGTTCAAAACCAAGTTCCACTGCCTCGTCCCTAGTCTGCGTGGATATGGAGATCAGATAATCAGAGTTCAGAGATATCCTGAAGTCTGCTAGAGCCTTCTGTAGTATCCTCTGGTGCGCGCTTTTTATGTTGGCAGCAATCAGCGATGTTGGCATGAAGTCATGTGCAGTTGTTATTATCGTGTTCTTGTGCCTTTTTGATAGGAGCTGGAAGAGCGGCAGAGGCCCAAGCACGTGTATGAGGTCATAGCTACTTATCCTGGAGAGCATCGACCAAAGTAGCGTCTTTGGGACGCTCTCAGAACCTATGGGTGATTCAATCCGATTTATCGAGAACCCTTTATGTTTGCCTGCTGCAAGATACTTGTCCAGCGAGCGCATGTACCTGCCTATGCCCCCTTCTGCAATGAAGTTCTGGTGCGTGCCTACGAATAAACCTGCCTTGATCATGAGAAAACCCTTCTTTCTATGTCTGGCTTACTTATAAAACTTGAGCATTTGCCTAAGGCCTTGCTTTATCGGAACCTTTGGGGTCCAACCAAGTGCGGAAATCTTGCTAGAGTCCGCACCCCTCCTCTGCGGGTCGCCTGGAGGCAGTGGCCCGTATTCTATCTTTGACTTTGAGCCTGTGGCCTCTATCACCAACTTTGCAAGATCAATTACACTCGTTTCGACGCTTGACCCAAGGTTGTATATCTCCCCGTTCTTTCCCGACTTTATCAATAGCATAATTCCTGCTATTGTGTCAGAAACGTAGGTGAAGGATCTTGTCTGCTTGCCAGTACCATAGACTGTCAGTGGTTCTTCCGCAAGCGCCTGCTTCATGAATCGGTCTATGACTCTCCCGTACATATCTCCCCCTCGCATCCTAGGGCCGTATGCGTTGAAGAGCCTGATTATTATGTTCCTTAAGCCATACTGGGCCTCGTATGCCTTTATCAGCGTCTCGCCGAACTTCTTGCTCTCATCGTACGGCGCCCTTGAGGAGATGTGGTCGAGCCGCGCTATGTACGTTTCAGGGGTTGGAACTACCTCAGGGTTTGCGTACAGCTCCGATGTGGAGGCGTAAATGAGCCTTGCCTTCTTTGAGATTGCTAGCCTTGCAAGATTGTCTGTGCCCACAGAGTTCGCAAGCGCTATCTCAACCGGGTATGTCTCCCACTCCTTTCTAGCCGCCCTGCTTGCCATGTTGACTATCAGGTCAATGCTGCCCTTGACGTTAAGCTCTTTTGTTATGTCACCTTTCATAAACTCTATCTTCTCTTCTATTGCATTAAGATTTGAAAGCAAACCGCTGGAGAGGTTGTCTATTATTACCACCTTGTCACCGTTTGCAACAAGGGCTTCCGCAAGATGGGAGCCGAGAAATCCTGCACCACCTGCCAATAGAACACGCATTACAATCTACCTAGCCCATGGTACTCGAATCCAAGCGCCTTTGCCTTATCTCTTGGAATCAGCGCCCTGGTGTCTATTATCAATGGCTTGCTATTCATTAAAGACTTTATCCTCTCAAGGTCAAGAGACTTGTACTCGTTGTGGTCCGTCACTATGACTAGAACTTCGGCGCCTCTTACGGCCTCGTATATGTCAGGTATTACTCCAGGAACATAGTTCACAAAGGGGTCAGAAAGCCTGACCGCTGCACCTCCAACCTTGAGCTCATCTTTGATCTTGAATGACGGAGTGAATCTGGTGTCGTCGGTCTCCCCCTTGAATGCCACGCCTGCTATTGCTATCACCTTAGCGTCATTTCTGTAATGCTTCACCATCTCGGATATGTGGGTCGGCATGTAAGAGTTTATCTGCTTTGCGGCGTCCACCATCTTTAGCGAGAGCCCCATCTTGTCAAGGTTGGACTTTAGTATGAATGGATCCTTGTTGAGGCACGATCCACCCACTCCAGGCCCTGGTACGAGGAGTCCAGAGTTTCTTGGATAGTCCTCCTTTGCCGCCTTGAGCATCTCCATGACATCGACACCGAACTTCTCTGATGCAAGTGCAAGCTCGTTGGTTATTCCAAGGAATGCGAAGCGTGCATAATTGTCTGTCATCTTGATGAGCTCTGCAGTCTCCGGGTTGGATACTTTAATTATCTTTCCACCGAGCACCGAGAGCACAGTTGAGAATACCTGGAAGCTCCTATCGTCCGATGCCCCGATTATCTTGGGCAGCGCCTTGAAATCCCTAACTGCCTGGCCTTCCACAATTCTCTCTGGTGAGAATACTACTCCGACATCTTCAGGGACCTTGAAACCGTGAGATGATATCGCCTTTGCGACTCTGCTAGATGTGGTTCCAACAGGAACCGTTGACTTGAGGGCAACAACGTCCCCCTTCCTTAGGTGCTTGCATATTATTTCGAGCGCAGAATCTAGGAATGTGTAGTCCACATCGTTCTTTGACTCGTCGTAGGGAGTGCCCACAGAAATTATCTTGACATTGCAGTCGGTTATCTCGTCCTGCGAGGTGGTGAACTTCAGCCTGCCAGTCGGCCTTGCATTATCAAGCGCCTCCTTGAGTCCAGGCTCCTTTAGAGTTTCCTCCCCAGCGTTGAGCTTTGCTATTTTTTTTGCATCAATGTCAAATCCTAAAACATCGAACTTTTCTGAGAGGAGAGCTGCAAGTGGCAGACCTACGTAACCTATTCCAATAACTGCTATTTTCAAGATAACACCCTGATTAAGGAGGTATCACTCCGCCCTTGCTTGCCATGAAATTTTCAGCGTGAAGATAGGATTCCATTGTCCCAACGTCCCACCAATACTTAAAGTTGCTGACATATCCGTAGAGCTTGCCCTCATCTACGAGCTTTGGAAAGAGGGTGGACTCTATCTTGAATTTCTTTGGCACCAGATACTCTCGCCTCTTCTGCATGAACTTCTTATCAAATATGTATATTCCCGCATTAACGTATGCTGGCAGGCTCTTTATTTCTGAGGGCTTCTCCACAAACTTTGTTATTTTCTTGTCTTGGTCAAGCTCCGCTACTCCTAGCCTTTTTGCCTCTTCCAGCTCCGGGACGGTGAAGAGTGCCATGGTCACGTAGCTTCCCTTCTCTTTGTGGAACTTCCACATGTCATGCACAGGTATGTCTGTTATTAAGTCGCCATTGAGGACTATTACCTCGTCCTCCCTTGAGATCTCCTCCATGGCTATTGAGAGGTCGCCGCCAGTTTCCCAGCCCAAGGCCTGCACCACCTTGACATTGTCTATGCCCGCCTTTTCCAGATATGTAGTTATGGTGGTTATGTTCTTTGATGCGACTATGTAGTGTGTGTCTATGTCCAGACCCTTCATATTCTCCAGGAGGTAGGAGAGTATAGGCTTTCCCTTGACTGGTATTAGCAACTTTGGTATGTAGTACGAAAGTGGAGCCATTCTGCTCCCCTGCCCTGCTGCAAGTATTATTGAGTGCATATATATCAGTAAATAGACTATCCTTTCTTCGTTTTATATGTTTAAATAGCTATCTAGGTAAATGTTTATTATCCGTCGGTATAGCCGCACTGTAGGTTTTGAAACCACACTGCGCTGGCGCGTTTTTGATCAACTATCAAAACTCCATTCAAACTGATTACATGAAGGAACCTTTTGTCGCAATCATTGTCGCAAACTACAATGGCAAGAGTTATCTCTACAAGAAGAAGCCGATATTAGAGCAGTGCCTAACGCCCCTGCTCAAGACAGATTACAAGAACTATAGGATTATAGTCGCAGATGATTGCTCCACTGATGATAGTCTGGAATATCTAAGGAGGAAGCGCAAGAACATTGATCTCACCAAGACAGAACAGAATGGCAAGTTTGCCAGAAATAACAATAATGGCATAAGGTACGCAATCAGGAAATACAATCCTGATTATATTGTGCTGCTCAGCAATGACGTCATAGCAAAGGAGCGCAACTGGCTACGTAAGATGGTGAAGCTCGCCGAATCGGAAGAAAGTGCAGGCCTAATCGGGCCGAAGCTGGTGTATCCTAATGGAAGGATACAAAATGCCGGCATACCATTCAACACCATGCTGCACACTCGTGGACAGACTGATATTGACAGGCCGGAGTATAGCAAGGTCGAGAGGATGGAGGCAGTGGTTGCCGTCGCGGTAATGATAAAGAGGAAGGTAATAGACAAAATAGGCCTTCTGGATGAGAACTTCAGAGGGACATTCGAGGACATAGACTTCTGCCTGCGCGTCAACGAGGCGGGCTTCAGTATAATGTACGACGGAGAAGTTAGGTTGATACACTTGCACAGCTTCACTAACAACATACTGGCAAAGCACTTACAGAACAAGGAGGAGGGACTATACAATGAACAGCGCAACTGTAGCTACTTCATACTCAAGCATTTCAATGGCGCGCGGATTGTACCTGCGTTCATCTGGTTGCTGATGAGGCTCATAGTCGTCGGAGGAGGTCATGGGATAGTGGGGATAGGCAACTTCAAGATTGAGGGCCCGATAATCAAGAAGCTTGGAATATCTATTAAGGCATGGTCTGACAGTGTGAAGTTCTATAACAGTCTAGAAAGGGTTGAGAAGAGATGATGGGGGGAGGACTAAACACATTTGATTTGGCAGTGGCAAAGATGAAGAATGCCCAGTCTCTGCTTTATTCATTATTCCAGATTTCTGGGTATATGAAGAACTGGTATGAGGTGGTTCTGTTATATTTTGGTATAAGAACGAAGCTTGTTGCCAAGCTTGTAGATGGAGGGGAATGCAGAATAAATGGGATGGAGGGATACTACATATTCAGAAACTGCAGGTTCGTGCCTTGGTATATGAAACTGCACAATGGCATCGATTCAAAATTTGAAAGGGGCAGGCTTAAACTTGCCGTAGGGAATAGGAAGCTTGTATTTAATTATGGCAACCAAAGGGATCTTGCCAATATATTCAGCATACTCTATGAACTGCTCGTGGATGGGGAGTACTCAGAGCTTGAGGTGAAGAACAAACAGGTTGTGGACATAGGTGCCAGTTTCGGGGACACTGCGATTTACTTTGCTATCAGAGGCGCACAGCACGTCTATGCCTTCGAGCTCTATCCTTCTTCATACTTGATTGGTACCAAAAACGTGGCCGCAAACACGCTGAAAAATAGAATAACTTTTTTGAATGAAGGATGCGGTCCTGAATCAGGAAGTATCTTTATCGACCCAAAACATGTGAGCACTGTATTTAGCAATGTCGGAACAACTAAAGGTTTACCAATAGTAATGGGATATGGATTGGGTTGTAAAAGCATGGTATTTGAAAAGGCGAAGAAGATTAAAACAGGCAAGAAGATAAAGATTAGCACCCTTGATGAGATTGTGCGCAGATACGGGATTAATGACGGGGCCCTCAAAATTGATTGCGAGGGAGCAGAATACGGAATAATATTAGGGGCAAATAATAATACTTTAAAGAGATTCACTCAGATGATTATAGAATATCATTATGGGTACAGAGATCTGATTAAGAAGCTCCATGCTGCCGGGTTTGACTGCACTCACACTATGCCCAGAGAGATGACTGGTGGTTCAGGGGAGAGATTTGAGATCGGATTCATAAGTGCTAGAAGAAGGAGTTAGACGGAGTATATTTGAATTGGTGTGCTTTTGGTAGACAATGCTTCTGTGGATGGTAAGTCTGGAAAGGCGCATGGCTTCTTTACTACGACCAACATAATCTTCATAGTCTGCGCAATACTGATAGCGATAATTGCAATCTACTACAGGACGACAATGCTTGGATACTTTGGGTTCTACGAGCCTGACGGCTTTTTCCACTACTCGGTCATACGCGCAGCAGTTGAGCACGGGTTTGCGGTGCCCAAGTTCCTTGGAATATCAGGATGGCCGAAAAATTCCGCAGTTACAGAATCTATAGGGCTATACTGGGCGACTCTGCTTCCGTATGCGTTCTTGCAGTATGTCGGGGTTAGCTACTATACTGTGATGAGGCTTGTTCCCATTCTCTTTGCAATATTCGACATGATAGGAGCCTTCTACCTTGCCAGATATTTCAACAAGGACAAGCTTTTCGGGCTTCTTGTGATGCTATTTGTCGCACTTAGCATGGGAAATGCGGCAAGAACCAGCGCTCTTGTCTACAGGGGCGATGGATTCATCTCGATATTTATCATCATCGCGCTGATACTGATGCTTGAGGTCATCAAGTCCCAGACTTGGCAGCGCAAGCTTAGGCTTGCGGTGCTCTCTGCAGCTGTGCTGAGCGTTGGCAACCTGGCCTGGGCCGGTGGCACAGTGGCAATCTCGATATACATGGGCGCCTTCGTGCTCCTGCTCGCTTATGGATTTGTAAAGGAAGACAAAGCAATGATCGACAATTCGAGGTTCCTGCTCCTTGGAATACTTGTCTGGTCTATCCTCACAAGCATCTACACAGACGTAGGATTTATCTCTGCGCAGAACGCTGCATTCACCGGGGTATATTTCCTGCTGCTCTTTATCATGATGGCTATCGGGACAGAGATTGCAAGGGCACTGGTGCACCGCAAGGATAGATTCTCAGTATACATGTCCAGCCTTCCAAGGAGGTTATTTGCCGGGATCGCACTTATCGGGATTGCGTTCCTTGTGATCTATGCAATCGCGCCGCAGGTGCTCTACTATGTGCTTGTTGGCAACGGCTTCACAGCAAACAACGGATTCGGCTTCTCCATCGAGGAATTGCAACCACCGACCCCTGCATTCTTCTTCGCAAGTTTTGGATCCACGATTTTCATGACACCGATGTCCCTGCTTCTCTACTATTCGACGTATTACCTAAACCTGCGCGACCTCTTCTGGCTGGCATCTTTCCTTGCGGTGTTTTTGTATGCTTTTGCCAGCACCGAAAATGTGGATACCCAAAAGATAATGGGCGGAAGGGCGCACATAAAGTTTGCGATGAGCGCCGCGCTGCTCGTGCTGATCGCCTATTACGGGGTCACCTCTTATTTGCAGCTCAACGCCGTGAGGTTCAACTCCCTGCTCTCAATACCGATGGCTATCTTCGTCGCATACACCGTATACTGGCTGCTGCTCTACCTAAAGAACATAAGGAACTACGGCACAGTACTTCTGGTCTTCGGACTGGTGCTCGTCGCAGCGCTGCTCATCTACCTTGCATACATAGACATCCAGTACTCGAACTCGCTTGTGCAGGCAGACAACATCAACCCGCAGTTCATAAGCGCACTGCACTGGTATAAGAGCAACACCAACACCAGCGCTGTGACCCTCACCCTCTGGCCTGATGGCAGCGTTGTGGAGGGGGTTGCAAACAGGACAAGCGTGACTGACAGCGTGGGATCGCAGTACGCATACAAGGCAGGGCCGTTTGCAACATGGGTGCTAAACTCCAGCAGCAACCCGCAGTTCCTCGATAGGAACATAACAGGCAGGCCGAACTACCTGCTCGTCAGGTACACCTGGCTTCTCGAGGACTCAGGGATACTCTCAGAGAGCGGCATAAACTACACCTCGTTCAATAGGACCCTAACACATAGGATACTCTCGAGCTTTGGCAAGAGTTCAATCTCGCAGCTAAATGCCTCTGAGATAAGCTCCTTCAACCAGAGCATAGGCCAGTACTACGGCTACGACCCATTCTACTCCTTTAGCGAGCAGAAGAACGGGACGTTCCAGTCCTTCACTCTAATCAACTCCCAGCAGAAACTTGAGGCAAAGCTGATACTAAACGCCTCGCCAGGATCGCACCAGGTGATAAGCTACATAGTGCTCGGCAACAGGATTTCGCCGTACAAGTACATAGTATTCTACAACCAGTACAACGCAAGCTACCAGAGGCTGGAGCAGACGGGGTTCAACCAGACCAACAACCAGACCCTGCTCCTCACGTACTCTAGCGTGCCAAGGCCAGGGGCTTTTGTGAACGTGACTGGTGCAATAATGTTCAATTCCGGCATTGCGCAGAGCAACATGTTCAAGTTCTTATATTTGTGCGGGCAGGGCGCGTGCGCATGGGACAACAACCTAGCAAGCCTGAAGACTGTCTACATAAACAGCGACACTAAGATCTACAAGATAATCTACAACGACACCAATGCAACTGCAGGATAGAAACGCCAAGGAATAGGAAGGAAAAAACAAAAGAAAGAAAACCAATTTTTTCTAATGCTATTTTTGCCTCTGGCCCTACTTCTGGCTCATCTTCGCCATGCCAAGGCCAAGCCAGATCAGAACGAACCCGAGCACAGATGCCCACATTGCCCAGCCAACTGCCATTCCTGCTATTGCGACAAGGGATATTGCGCCTAGTACCATCGAGTTCTTCACTGAAGTCAGCATAGCCTCGTTCCATCCCCAGACCAGGCTTGCCAGGCTGGTGAAGAATAGGGCGACACCAGATAGCACACCTATTGCCCAGAGCAGCGGCCCGAGCTGGCCGAGCGTACCAAACCAGCTTCCAGAGGTAAGGCTGCCAAGAGCCCCGAACGCTACTCCCAAGAATAGCAGACTGCCTATGAAGACGAGTGCGAACACTCCTGCGTTTTTGTTGCCTTTTGCCATTTCATCACGATAGAGCTTCAACGCATAGGTTTTTAAGTCTATTCCCGATTTACGTCGAACTGGCCCTCCAGGAGCCTTGGCAGGCAGGGCTTTGCTGGGGGCGTGAAAATAAAAAAAGGAAAAGGAAAAAATAAAAGAAAGAACTTAGCCCGATTTTTAAGAAAGGACTGATCTTACTTCTTGTTGCCCATCGTCTCCTTCCATGCCATGGCGATTCCAATCCAGCTAAGGATGAATCCAACCACAACGGCTGCGAGCCAGATGTTCCATGAAGCCCCTGCGACTGTGACTGCGGCTACTGCCAGAGCCACTCCGCCTATCTGCGAGCCCCTCATGGCCATTCCTACGCCCATCTCCTGCCAGCCCCAGGCAAAGCTGCCAAGGCTGCCGAAGAACAGCCCGATAGATGCCAGAAGACCTATTGCCCACAGCACGGTTGCCGCTCCTCCTAGGAACATGTTCCCGTTTCCTGAGACAAGATTGCCTCCTAGCGCGTTAGATGCTACATACAGGTACAGTAAGCTGCCCACTAATAGCAGTACTGATACTCCTGCATTCTTCATTGCTTTTGCCATTGTATCACGCTATCAACTGCCCAGCCTACCTTTTTAAGAGTATCCATTTGGCCTACAAAATATGTGGCATTTGACGAAGTGTGAAAGATGGGTTTAAGAAGGCTCTTTTGGGCTAGTGCCAGGCTTTGAAGGCAGTTTGGGAGCTATAAAGCCCAAATTACCAAGCCTATTAAAATTGCGTATCTTAGATAATAGCAGTGAGAATGTGAGGATAGCTTTTGCCTACGACTCGGCATACCCATGGGTGAAGGGGGGCATAGAGAGGAGGATGTTTCTTATAATGCAGGAGATGGTTGGAGAGGGGCACGAGGTGCACATGTTTAGCATGTTCAGGGAGGGCATGAAAAGCTATGAGTTCAAGCAGAACGGGATACACTATCACTGCGTTGGAAGCGCGCTCCCCACAAAAGAGATGTACAAAAACGGCAGGCGCAATATAGGATGGGCAATTAAGTATGCGCTCCTGCTTGCCTTGAGGATTTGGGAGTACAGGTTTGATGTTATAGATGCTGATGCCTTTCCGTTCCTTCATATACCAATGCTTGGGATCTACGCCTTCCTCACAGGGACAAAATTCATAGTCACATGGGACGAGGCCTGGGATCTTGACTACTGGCTAAAGTACTTAAGCTTTGGGGGCATTGCAGGCTTTTTGATGGAGAAGCTAAGTGCAATCTCGACAGATCGCATGATAGCAAACATGTCCGATACCAAGGAGGAGATGGTCAAAAACCTTGATGTGAACCCTGAGAATGTGGAGGTGCTACCTGCAGCAATCTCGGCAAAGGAGATGCGGGATTTTAGGAGCAAGCACAGGGCGACTAAACGTGAGGGATTTGTAGTGGTCGCAAGGCTTGTGCACTACAAGAGGGTTGATTTGGCCATACGCGCAGTAGCAGGAACTGGGGAGAGGCTCACGGTGATCGGCAGCGGGCCGGAGAGGGACAGGCTAATGGCCCTTGCCAAGCGGCTTGGAATCTCAAAGAGGGTAGTGTTCACCCAGGGACTATCCGAATACGAGTACAAGAGGGCTCTTAGCTATGCCAAGGCGCTGCTCATGTTCTCAAAGAAGGAAGGAATGTCGATAACAACCATAGAGGCACTCGCACTTGGAACGCCTGTGATAATAACAGAGGATACATCTCTGCCAAGGCAAATCAGGAGATACTGCATCACAATGGAGCTCGGGAAGGGCGCGCTGAACAATTTTGCAAAGAGGGGATACCTATCGACTGGACTCACAAAGGCGGTTAGCGACAAGGTGATTGGGGAGTTCTCTGTAGAGCAGGCAGGCAGAGTCTATGACAGATTGTGCAAGAGATAGGATACGTTCATACAATCTGCTATTTAAAAGCCGGAAAGCGATACCCCTATGATAATATGGATGGCACCAAGACATTCGCTCATGAGCGCATGGCCAAGAAGCTGGAAGACGCAATAGGCAGCATACTTAGGGAGCCGAGGAATGCTGAGAAGGCATCGAAAATACTCATTAGTAAGAACAGCGACTATAACATAGGCAAATTCATGCTCAAGAAGATAAGGAGGAAGATAGAGAAGGATCTCTCAAACGACCTAAATAGGGAGAAGGATAGGAAGTCAGAACTTGCCACAGAAAGGGGATATCAGATTGCAAGATATGCAACATTGCCATCTATTGCCGCTGTCGGGATAGGGTTGCTGGTTATGGGAATAACTGACAGGTTTGGAGATTATTCGGCCATCATCGCAGCAGTGCCAGGGCTTATTGGGCCGCTTGGTAGCCTCATAGTCTTTAGTGAAATTATAAAGGGGGATGAATTTTACTTCGATAAGATAAGAAAGGGGATATCAGAGGCTGGCAGGGAAATCGACGAGATAAGGAAGAAAATTGCATTCATAAAGTATAGCTTCCACACCGACCTGGATCTTCAGGCAATATACAAGAGAGTGAAGAAGCAGGATGGAGAGATGAGAGACGCAGTAGTGCGCATGACAAAATCAGAATTTGACAAGGTGGCAAAGGGCTCACGCTAATCCTTGGTTTCATGCCAATTGAGTTGGAAGGCCTACGAGAGGCCGTAAAGGAAGTAAATAACTTGGGCCTCCGTTCTTTATGCAGGGAAAAAACTCATAAATATTTCCTTCCATATAAGACTATCAGTATGTCCGTATCCGAGTCAGGATTTTTGCAGCTTTCCCAGATAGATTTTGGACTCTTTTAAGTATCTTTTGAAGAACCACTGTACAAATATACCCTCGTCATTTTTAATATTGGAACGTTCAAGGGCATTATAGTAGCTTGCCCTATCCGTATACCTGATGTCTAGCATAGGGTAGCCGTTTTTATGCAGTATGAAATTCATTATGAGCCTGCCGATCCTTCCGTTTCCATCTCCAAAAGGATGTGCGGTCTCAAATCTAAGATGGGCAATGGCTGCAAGTTCTACGGTATCTAGCTTATCCTTTTCCGTAGAATACCACTTAAAGAACTCGGAGGCATAGGACTCCACAGCCTGATATGGCGGCGGAGTGAAGTCGCTTCCCGAGATGTAGACGTTGTAGTCTCTTAACCTGCCAGCCATAGCGGATTTCGTTGCGCTAAATAGCTCCTTGTGCCACCTGAGGATCAAACCAAGAGAGAGTTCGCCGTTGTAGTTTATCATTTCGTAGAATACGTCTCTGTGCGCCTCCGTTTCCTTTATGTCGCTAATTGGCCGGTTCTTCGGGCTGAGGCCTAGCCCCAAAAGAGCTGCGGTGTCCTTAAGCGAAAGCTTTGAACCTTCTATCCTGCTTGTATCATAGGTAAATCTGACCAGAAACGCCTCCATGTTCCTTTTCTTCGCATCCGAAGGTGTTCTGCGCATCTGTTTTTGATATTCTGCCCTGATGCTATCGAACAACCCAAACCACTTCTCCTTGTATATTTGGAGGGTAAATTCTTTCTTTAGTCTCGCGGTGTTATTTGGCAGTTTTGTGCCCAAATACGTCTCCTTGTATTTTTTCTTGCCG
This sequence comes from Microcaldota archaeon, assembly GCA_028867435.1. Taxonomy (GTDB): domain Archaea; phylum Micrarchaeota; class Micrarchaeia; order Micrarchaeales; family CABMGC01; genus JAGWGI01. The sequence continues at coordinate 52,330 of JAGWGI010000003.1, forward strand.
TTTAAGGCGTATGTGTGGCTTAGGTAGAAGTAGGTCTTGCCTTTTATCTCCCTTTTCTTTATTGTGACCACGCTATACTTTTACACCTAAAATATATAAATATTTGTATTTTGGTAGATTTTTAGGTGTAAATAATAAGAGAAAAGGTTACACTCGTTTTATGCTAAATTCATAATTTTACTAAATAAAAAGGTGCAATCAAAGATGCAATGGGGCCTTAGACTTTGCTTGATGCGCGGGAATAGTAGGCCCCTTTGGTACCTTTTTTGCCTTTATGAAGTTCAGTATCTCTATTCCTATTACCTTACCATTCTTATCCTTCTTTAGTATCATTTCATCTGACGTTTCCTCATTTATGGCTTCCTTCTTGTGATTGCCGAACCAGATGTCTAGGGTATTGGCTCCCTTGTTAAATACAAGCTTTGCGTTTGTCATACAACTTCACCTTGCTCCTCAAAACTGAACCCGAATTTTGTCGTCTTAAATGCTTTGGGGTTGCTGGGATTTGAACCCAGACTTGCAGGTGGCACCTATTTCACAATTCATCGCTCCAAATTACAATCATCGCAAATTGCTCATATATTCTGTGGAATATCTGGAGCCCGCCGCGCTGCCAGGTTACGCAACAACCCCGCATCACATTTGTGGATTTGGATAACAAGATATTTATTTTAGCTCTTGCCCTTAGTAGTTGAGGCGATGGCAAAGAAGATAGTCTACAGCGACCCATGGCTCACCATAGAAAAGAAGAGGGTGAGGGTGAGGGGAAAGGCGTTTGACTACAGGGTGCATAGGGAGAACGATGTAGCGGTAGTTGTTCCGGTGCTTGAAGATGGCAGGATCCTGATCGAGCGCCAGTTTCGCCACGCCATAGGGAAGTGGCTCCTTGAACTTCCTGCAGGGGCAATAGATGATGGCGAGAAGCCCGAACAGGGCGCAAGGAGGGAGCTTGAGGAGGAGACAGGGTATAGGGCAGGGAGGATGGAGCTGATGTGCAAGCAGTATGGAAGCCCGTCCAGCGGCCCTAAGGTGTTCTACTATTACTGCGCCAGCAGACTTAAGAAAACCGGCAGAACGAAGTTCGATGGTACAGAGACTATAAGGACACTGCCACTTAGCGCGGATAGGATAGAGAAGATGCTAAGGAGCGGCGCCATCCTTGACCACAAGCTGGTAGAGGGCTACCTATACTACAAGGCGTTCATGATCAATGAAGTGATGCAATGATAAAATGCATATTATTCGACCTTGGGGGAGTGCTGATAGACTTCTCCGACGAGCAGTATATCAAGTACCTTGCAGAGAAGAGTGGGATGGGAGAGGGCAAGGTGGAAAGATTGGTAGATCCGCTGTGGAAGAGGATGGACTCTGGGGATATTCACGTCAAGTCATTTGAAAAGGGAGCCTCAAAGCTGCTTGGGATTGGCAGCAGGGAGGCAAGCCTGCTAGAGTTCTACAAATCGCGGGTACGGTCCAACAAGCCGATGCTGCAGCTGGCACTTAGCCTATCTAGGAGCTACACGCTTGCATTTCTCTCCAATGTCGACAGGACAAGGTACGGCATCTCGAGCGGGCTGCTTGGCAAAGTGCCGTTTAGCTACAGATTCGTCTCCTCGGTCATAGGGCTAAGGAAACCTGATCCAAAAGTCTACAGGTACGTGCTAAAAAAGATGCGCATGAAAAGCTCAGAGGTGCTGTTCATAGACAACCAGACAGAGAATGTGGCCGGGGCAAGGAGGGTCGGGATAAAGTCGATACTCTTTACTGACAAGAGCGCACTTGTAGAGGCGCTAAAGAAGAGGGGCATACTAAGATGATTTGATGTCTCTTCTTAGCAGGCTAGGGGCAAAGCTGGCAGGGCAGTGGATTGCAGGGGTTGACGAGCAGGCCGCGATAGATGTCGCCAGGAAGATAAACTCTGAGAAGAAGGGGGTGATACTAAACTATCTGGGCGAGGGGTTTAGGGATGAATCCGCTGTGCAAAAGAGCGTCAAAATATACCTGAGCCTGCTAAGGGAGATGCACTCAAAGAAGATACGTGGCAGCATAGCAGTGAAGCCTTCGCAGCTTGGCATGCTGCTTGGCCCTGGCGAGTTCTACAAAAACTACATGAACATAGCAGGGCATGCAAGGGGATTTGGGATCTTTGTCTGGCTAGACATGGAAGAGTGGGGCAGCGTGCAGGGAAGCGTTGACGCATACGTCAAGGCTCTGGGCAGACTCGACAACATCGGCATCTGCCTGCAGGCAAAACTCAAAAGGAGCTACGATGACGCTCGCAGAATCCTAAGAAGCAGGAACGGGGCGATAAGGATAGTTAAGGGTGCGTACTTTGAGCCTGGCTCAAAATCGTATCCCGACAGGGAATCGGTGCGCAAAAACTACCTGAGAATACTTGAGATGGCTATAAAAAGGACATCTAGGATAATGGTCGCTACGCACGATGACTATTTGATATATAAAGCTGTTTCTGCTGAAAAGAAGTATGGGAAGAGGATAATGTTCGGAATGCTAAAGGGAATACGCGGCAGGCTTGCTGGGAGGCTGGCAGATTCTGGGGAGGACATGAATGTTTATGTGCCCTTCGGTGAGGAGTGGCCTAAGTATTCTAGGAGAAGACTAATGGAAGAGGGTCACGCTCTTTTGCTGATAAGGTCCATATTCCAGCAATGATGTGAGGGATTGAAGCAAGACAAAACTGCAATTGATGAGAAGGGGATAAAGGCAAGGAAGTCCGAAAACTTCTCGGAGTGGTATGTCCAAACCCTGATCAAATCAGAGTTCATAGACTACAGCGAAGTTTCGGGCATGTACATACTGCGGCCCTCGGCATACGGAGTGTGGCAGGAGATAGCAAGGGTAGTGGATCAAAAACTTAAGAAAAGCGGGGTGGAAAACGTCTACTTCCCCATATTCATACCTGAGAAATTCCTTGCAAAGGAGGCATCGCACGTGAAGGGATTCACGCCGGAAGTGGCGTGGGTTACCGAATCAGGAGAGACGAAGATGAAGGAGAGGCTTGCCGTGCGCCCAACCTCTGAGGCGATGATGTATCCCACCTATGCAAAATGGATAAGGTCGTGGAGGGATTTGCCATTGCGATACAACCAGTGGAACAGCGTTGTTAGGTGGGAGTTCAAGGATCCAACGCCATTCCTCAGGACACGCGAGTTCCTCTGGCACGAGGGCCACAGCGTCTTTGCCACCGAGAAGGAAGCCGAGGAGGAGCGAGATGCAATCCTGCCGATGTACCTTGAGGTGCTCAAGGATTATCTTGCCCTGCCGGGAATAGTTGGCAGGAAGAGCGACAAGGAGAAGTTCGCAGGCGCAATTGCAAGCTACAGCATAGAGCACATACTCCCAAACGGCTATGCGATACAGGGACCTGCATTCCACCTGGACGGGCAGAACTTTGCAAAGGCATACGGGATAAAGTTCCTTGACAAGGAGGGCGGGTCGTCTTATGGATGGCAGAACACCTATGCGATAAGCACCAGGAACATCGGGATAATGATAATGGTTCACGGGGATGACAAGGGGCTTGTGATACCGCCTAGGCTCGCATACGTGCAGGTGGTTATAGTACCAATATACAAGGATGAGACTCGCGGCAAGGTGATCGAGTTCGCAAGGGAGGTAGAGAAGGTGCTGCACGAGAACTTCAGGGTCAAGGTGGATGACAGGGAGAGCTACTCTCCTGGATTCAAGTTCAACGAGTGGGAGATGAAAGGCGTGCCGCTTAGGGTAGAGGTGGGGCCAAAGGAGGCGGATGCTAACAAGGTGGTGATAGTGCGCAGGGACAGCGGGGCAAAAAGCGACACGGACCTTGGAAACCTCTCGCAGAAGGTGAGTGCCATACTCGACGCGATACAGCAGAGTCTCTACAAGAGGGCAGAAGAGTTCATGGTAAAGAACATACATAGCGTGAAGGACTACTCGGAGTTTAAGAAGGTGCTAGCCGATAAGGGGGGCATAATACACGCGCCTTGGTGCATGGGTCAGGCTTGCGAGGACAAGATCAAGGAGGAGACAGGGGCGAAGATAACTAATATTCCATTTAACCACTGCCCGCTCGAGCCAAAGTGCATCTACTGTGGCAGGAGGGCGAAGGCGATGGCGAACTTCGCAAAATCGTACTGATGCATCAGAAGCGTAATATCATCACTTGTCAGAATTACCTCGTATCATCAATCTCTTAAAAATTGCAATCCAACATTTAATAATCTGAGCGGGAAACTCCATATGCTTTGGCGGTGGGATGAAGCGGGCTGTAATAGAGAAATGATGCCGTACTCCGATATGGCCGATTCAAACGCCGAAATACAATACATGGATGGACAAGAGAGGATATAATGAAAAAAAGCCAGACTTTATTAGCTCTTGCAGGGACTGCACTGCTTATCATCGGTAGTTTTATGGTTGTATCCAACATTGGATTGTACGTCTCTTCATGTAAAACCTTTTCCTGTCCGGTCCGGTTGACTCCATTATTCGGTTTATTACCCATGTCCTATGCGAATCTGGCAGTTTTGCTCATCGGCATAATTCTGCTCATAATAGCCTTTGTTTTATCAAGAAAGGGAGGAATGCAATAGAGCTGGCAGGATATCACAAGCTCACAATCCGCACACAGAAAAGCCCACGCAGCTTACTGGCGGGGTGTCACAAGGTCAGCAGATATGCGAAGAGGAGCATGACAATGCTGAGCATCAGCTTCCTTTTTATCGAGTGCTCCTTGAACATGGCGCCTCCTGAGAGCACTGTTATGATCACCATAAAGGTGTTTCTAAGCGGGCTTGCGATGCTCACAGGAGCTACATGCAACGCGAAGTAGTAGGTGAGCCGATAGCCTACTGTGAGCAGCACTATTAACAATATGGGCCGCGAGTCCTTGCCTATCGTCCTGACAATTTCCCTTACCCCGTCGTACTTTGCGATGATGAAAGCGGTCAAAAAGAGGGCGGTGAAGAGCTGGCTTAATATCATGTACGTGAACACGTTTATATTCGCGTAGACATCGGCGAGCAGGTACCTGCCGACAACCCCACCGATCGCGGAAACCACTGCGAATGCGACAAGCATGTAAAGGTACTTGTTGCTCTCAATTTCCTTGGCTGCCTTCCCATCCTTTCCCCTGCCAAAGAGGATCAGGTATGTAACTAGAAGTATGCCAGCTATGCCCACATACTGCAGAGCGCTCAAATGCTCGCCTAGAAAGAAGTATGCGAAGAGGACAGTGAAGAAGATTGGCAGGGCACTGATAAGAGGCGAGGTGGCAGAGATGGTTCCGTGCTTGAAGATCCTTGCTGATAGCAGATAGGTTATCGCGCCGAGCAAACCGGTAACCATGACAAGTATCCATTCGTATGCTGTGACGTTTAGGTCCATGAACGGTATGAGAATTATCGAGACCAGCACTATCATCCACGAGAAGGCGGTGCTGTACTGGGTGGCGTGCTCTGCCTTGAGCATCTTCTTCTCGGCTACAGTTGAGATGCCCATCAGCACAGAGGAGATGAGCACCAGATAGTACCATCCAATCATTATGAACCACCGCGAATTTTTCTGGTTAGCCCCGACCGGATTCGAACCGATGTACACGGGTCCAAAGCCCGTGGTCCTTGGCCGCTAGACGACGGGGCTAAGCCGAAGTATAATTACCCTAAAGGCTTTATATCCCCTTTCCCGATTCATATTGGTTTGATGGAAAAACTCTACTGGAAGGACGCGTACGCAAAGGAGTTCGATGCGCTCGTCACTAGGGTCGAGGGAAACGCGATCTACCTTGACAGGACAGCATTCTATCCGGTAGGCGGGGGGCAGCCCTGCGATACAGGCACGATTTTGGTAGGTGGGAAGGAGTATAGAATAACTGAAGTTAGCAAAGACGGGGAGGATGTAAAGCACATGAGCGATGCGGCGTTCGAAGCAAAAGCTGGGGACAAGGCGCATGGAAAAATAGACTGGGAGAAACGCCATGCATACATGAAACTCCATACTGCGCTGCACCTGCTTGACGCGCTGATGATAAACGAGCAAGGCACAGGCATGATAACAGGGGGACAGATATATCAGGACAGGGCGCGCATCGACATTGACGGAGATGGAATAACGCGCGAGAAGGTTCAGGGGATGGTGGACAGGGCCAACGAGGTGATACGCAAGGGAAGGGATGTGCTCTCAAAGCAGATAACAAGGGAAGATGCCCTTGCAAACCCGATACTTGCAAGGACCCAGCCCGGAAGGAAGCTCATCGAGTCGCTACTTAGCGTCAGGGTTGTTGAGATTGCCGGGCTTGACGAGCAGATTGACGGAGGGACGCACGTTAGCAACGTGTCAGAGATAGGGCGCATTACGCTTGGCAGCTTCAAGAACAACGGAAGGCACCACAAGAGAATAGAGATAAAGCTATCTTAATGTGTGCGCGCAGAAAAGGATATATTCTTTGGTTTGTTTGAATAAAGCATGAAAGGAGATGCAGAAAATTTCAGAGATGCAGAAAATTTCAGGCTTCAAAGTGCGATAGAGTACCTGACAACCTACGGATGGGCGATACTGATAATCGTGGCTGTTATAGGGGCGATATACGGTCTTGGTCTTCTTGGAGGCGGCGGATCTGTAGCATCGTCCTGCCTTGCAACTCCTGGTTTTCTGTGCTCAAATCCTGTCCTTAACGTCACAGGAATGCTTGGGGTGCAGTTCGGGCAGATCAGCCCCGGATCCATAACTCTTACTGGAGTAGGCTGCAGCAACAGTACTGCGGCACCTTCATCCACACAGAGCGTGAGCCAGAAAATCTCCTCAGGAACCACGACAGGCATTGTCTTCACATGTCCCCTCAAGTCCAACTCCCTTGGCACCGCTTTCACGGGAACACTCTGGATAGTCTTTACAAACTCTGCAGGCCAGGCAGGGATAGTCCAGGAACTTGGCTCTGTGAGCGCAAAGGTTGCGACCACTGCCAATGCATTCGTCCTTGCAGGTGCAAGTGCTGGAAGCGGAGGAAGGGGACTGAGCTTTTCGGCAACCTGCGGAGGAACGCTTAGTGTGGTTTCCGGAAATGATATCTGCACATTCACGTCTAGCGGCACCTTCACTGTGACTGGAGCCAGTGGAAATGTGGCGGTGCTTGTGGTTGGCGGCGGAGGCGCTGGCGGGGCTTCGAGTGGGGCCTACTCGGGTGGCGGAGGAGCAGGAGGACTAGTAGAGAATGATAACTTTATGGTGGCAGCCCAGGCCTACCCGGTCACTGTCGGGGCAGGAGGCTCTGGAACGGCTCCAGGGTCGCTAGCAGGCGCTGACGGCACAGCCAGCTCTTTTAACTCGATCACGGCAGCCGGAGGAGGGGGAGGCGCGTGCGGCGGCCAGAGCTACTGCGGAAGAAACGGAGGGTCTGGTGGGGGGGGAGGAACCCCGTGCACAAGTCCAGGCTCTGGAACCGCAGGAGAGGGCAATGGCGGAGGATCTAGCTCCAATGACGGAGGTGGTGGAGGCGGAGCAGGCAGCGTAGGAAGCAATGCGCCTGGAGCTGGATTCGGGGGAGCTGGAGGCGCAGGCAAGTCGAGCAGCCTATCAGGATCATCCACATATTACGCAGGAGGCGGAGGTGGATTTGGCCCGTCAGGCGGAGGTGCGGGAGGGATTGGTGGTGGTGCCACGATACCGCCAGGAAGCGGTAGCGGGAATCCTGGAACTGCAAACACCGGTGGCGGTGGTAGCGGGTCTGAGAGCAGCACAACAGGCGGCGGTGGCTCTGGAATAGTCATAATAGCCTACAACGCCCTTGGAAACGGGAACCCGTAATTGGCAGGGGCCAAAGAAAACGGACTTTGCAAAGAAAAAAGGGTTGCTTATGCGCTACGATAAGAGCAGGCTGTGCGTCACATCTCCTTTGTGCTTAAGTCCATGGGCTTGTGCTGGTATGCAAAGACTGCGCCCTTTATCGCGCGTGTCGAGAGCGTGGCACAGTGCAGCCTCGCAGGCCCTGGGTCTATCCCTATTATTTCCATCACCGTGCTAATTGTCATCTTCTCTACTTCCTCTAGGCTCTTGCCCTTTACGAAATCTGTGATCATACTTGCGCTAGCCATGCTTATAGCGCACCCATCCCCGTCGAATTTTATGTCCTCCACAATGTTCTGCCTGATTTTCAGGTAGATAGTCATCTTGTCCCCACAGGTCACATTCTCCTCGTGAAGCTCAACGCTAGCCCCAGGGAGCTTGCCCTTGTTGTGCGGATGCTCATAGTATTGTATAAGGCGCTCTGCATATATGTCAAGTGACATTGTATCGCATGTATTATGCCCGAATAGGTATAAAAGCTATTTTGCCCATTCTCCGCCGAAAAGGGGCCGGAGCACTATGTGCGCTATTCCTCCAAGTAGCTTATTGATCTTGTTGCGCATTGAGTATATCGCATATGCCACCACAAAACTCAAGACTGCTCCGGCAATCACGTCAGTAAGGTAGTGCTGCCCCAGATACACCCTTCCAAAGAGCACGAGCAAGAGCCACGCAAGGTAGAGAATTCTTAGGTACCTGTAGCCTTTTACAAAGAACAGCAGGCCTGTTAGAGTTGCGGCGTGGTTACTTGGAAAGGAGAAGCCGGATTCACATATCCCATTTGCCCAGGGAAAAGACTCGGCAGTGCACGGCCTGGGCTGCCTAAATATATCCTTTATTATCTCGGTCAGCAGGAAAAGCACGATAATGGAGAGTACAAGCGAGAAGACGTTCCTGTCCTTCCTGACGTACATATATATTATTATGGCCGCAAGCACGACATAGAAGCTCTCGGCAAGATATTGCATAACTGTTGTGAGCGCAGGGCTTGCAAGTGAACCTGCGGCCTGGAAGGCTGCAGCGTTTATGGCGCTTACTATGTCCATGGAAACACCAAACATGCTTGTCTCATGTCTATAAATATTTTGGATTAAATGTTGACTTATGAAATCTGTCATAATAGATACAAGTTCGATACTGTTCGGCTTGTCTAGCAACATCGACCCCTTCGCCAGGCTAAAGGAGAATTTCCCAGACCGCACGATAGTCGTCTCAACAGGCATCATCAGGGAGCTTACCTTGATATCGAAGGAAAAACGGAAGGAGAGCGTGCATGCCAGGATAGGGCTTGCGCTGATAAAAAAGTATGGGGTGAAGGTGGTAAGAGGCGATGAGTATGTTGATACCTGGATAATCAAACACTCCCTACGCGCTGAAGTGGTAGTATGCACCAATGATGTAGAGCTCAAGCAGAGGCTTGGGGGAAGAGGATGCGGAGTCTTTAGCCTTTCAAGAAGCGGGCTGCTGCGCTAGGGAATTGGTGCAAGAGAAGTGGTTGGCAGGAGGAAATTCCAAGTAAGACGGGCAACCGAATACGCCAATTTCCCTCTGACGTTGATATCCGCCGTATTGTGGCGCGGCCTCAATGCCCAGATAAAGCAATCCCTATTTATTCTTAATCCTTCTATATAATTGCTGAATTCTAACCCTAGCGGTGAGTTTTTTGTATTATGTCCACACAATAAGAGACACACTAAGCGTGCCACCTGCATATTTCGGCGTAGACCTAAATGACGCGGCTGCGCAGGTGCTCAGAAACAAGTACGAGAGGGTCATAGATAAGGATCTGGGAGTAGTGATAGCAGTCTTCAATGTTAGGGACATAAGCGATGGAACCATACTGCCTGGAGACCCGAACACGCACCACGACGTTACATTTGACGTTCTCTCATTTACTTTGGAAGTCGAGGAGGTCGTTGTCGGGGAGGTTTCTGAACTGGTAGAGTTCGGCAGCTTCGTGAGGATTGGTCCACTTGACGGGCTTGTGCACCTCTCGCAGGTAACAAGCGATTTCATCAACTTCGACAGGAAGACTGGAGTGTTCACTTCAAGGAACACAGGCAAGACGCTAAAGAAGGGAGACACGGTATACGCAAAGGTGTCTACGATAAGCATCAAGAATAGCGTGAAGGATTCCAAGATTGCGCTAACAATGCGCCCCGAGGGCCTCGGAAAACCGGAATGGATAATAGAGAAGCCAAGGGAGAAGCGTGAGGGAAAGCAAGGAAGGGGACGGGGCAGAAGGTAGATGTTATGGACAAAGCATGCAAGAACTGCAGACTCATAATTGCACAGGGGGAGCTGTGCCCTGTTTGCGGAGGCACTGCGCTCACATCCAAGTGGCACGGATACGTAGTTATCCTCAACGCCGAAAAGAGCGAAATAGCAAAGAAGCTGGAGATAAGGGTCAACGGCACATACGCACTCAGCCTAGCCGAGTGATTGTGAGCGAACGAACAGCTCAATAAAGTATTTAAACACCGCCAAGGAACTAGTTTTGTGTTGTAGTGAGAAACAAGCAGAATGGTATGCCGATCTTTAACGAAAAGGCGATGGAGGAGATAGCAGAAGTGTACAGGAGGACAAGGGCAAAATATTATCTCAATACTGACCAGAGGGGATGGGTAGAGTCAATCACCCTAAAGAAGAATCATAGCGTGGACTTTATCGAGAAGCCAGGGGCCCAAAAGGAGACTGTGCACTTTAGGATAATGATGGAGGCTGGGCTTGTCGGAAGTCTAATACCGGGCACCCAGGTTCGTGAGAGGCTTGCAAACATAGCGGTTGTGGTAAAGGAGGAAAACCAGACTGCCATATTAAAAAAGAGGTTTTCAGAATTTGGGGGCAGTGGCTTTGAAACGCAGATGAAGCAGATACTGGAAAATTCAGGCCACAGTCCAATGGGTGCACTAGTCAATTCGCTTGCAGTAATAACTAGGCAGCTAGCAAGGCAGCTATCGTTCCCAGAGGCACACTCTCCAGAGGCGTATCTGGGTTTCAAGGTAGCGGAGGAAGCGCTTGGAGTGGCACTAGATCAATTGAAGAGATGAACGTATTTAGGCAAAAAGATGCATGGTGAAAATGAGGGTGATAATTTCTGAGGGGAAAACAGACAAGATCCAAGGCTACTAGAGGGTGGATACCAGCGGGAAAGGAGACTTGTTCTTAAAGGCGTATAGGGATCAGAGGGAATGGCCCAAGAGGGTCACATATTCGCAGTTCCCGCAGGGCCATGTGCTAAATGTGGATGTTTACAGAAACTACTACGACAATAATTTGCATGTGGGGGTAATAAATGATACGGTAAGCGGCTTTGTGTATTAAGTACCAAAAATTACTACTTTTTACACAGAATTGGGACTTTTTACACAGGCGTACAACTAATGGCTTTAGGCTGCACAACTAGCCGAGCTCCCCCCGTTACTCGATTGGGGCAGCAGATTGTATTTCTGACCGTACTGTGCTGCATGTACAGCTCCACTTAGACTTGAGAAATTATATCCAAGAATATAACTTGCAGGTACATTGTCCCAGCCAATTCCGTGTGACTTGAAGAAGATTGCGTCATAGAGGTAGTATTGTGTGAAGTAAAATGAATTGAATTCTTTTAATGCCTGATAAGTTGCGTTTACGCTGTTGCCCTGTGATACCATCATCTCTACCAATGCAAGGGCTGCAGCACCATGATTGCAGTCTGGAAACGCTGTTGGATTATCACAGCATGGTCTATATGCAGTAAAAGCAATAGATGTAACGACTATGTTGATTTCTCCCCGCAACCTAATTCATAACATCACCAACATTTAATAATTTTTGTTCCCAGATTCCTACAAACGACTATTCGCCATCAATGGTGGCACAAAGACTTTCGTCTTGGCTGCCGGTATGCGTTATACGTCCA
>JAGWGI010000004.1 GCA_028867435.1 Microcaldota archaeon
TGCCATTCTCCTCCATTACGACGTAACTTTTCCATTTTCCAAGGTCTATTGCTATGTTCATTTCTTCACCAATACAACAGCGCACCGCAAACTATTGACTTATTGCGGTGCTAGGTTGCGAGGATGAGAAATCAACATGTTATACGCCCCTTATAAGGGAAGTAACTTATCTAGAGCTACTTGGTTCAATACAATTTTTCTTTTTGAAGGTAAGCGATATGGCGGGGCCTAAACAATACTCTTAAAAATAGGAGATTGGATATTATAGCATGGCTATCAGAATCAGGTTAGCGCTACCGCTGCTTTTGCTTGCAGCGCTCCTGCTGCCAAGCGTAAATGCGTACTTCAATGCTACATACCTAAACACCACGGTGGTGCTAAACCCAAACAACAGCGCGCACGTTGTCGAGTCTGTCAATCTCTACATCAGCAACACCTCCTTCACCCAGTACGCCCAGGACAGGCAGGCGATAAACTTCACGCTCTCCAACTGGCAGAACGCAGTAAACACCAACCTGCTTGTCGAGCACATACTAAACCCAAAGTCCAGCGTCTACGGATTCACCTTCCTTCCCGGGCCCATAACCTCATACGGTACGTTTGGGGATGCACAGCTCACGCTTAGCTACTATGTAAAGAACATAACCACTTCCTCAGAGATATCTCCAAGAAGATTCGAGTACACATTCAACAACAGCGTATTCAACTTCCTCCATACCGCAAGCGGCCAGACTCTGCCTGCAAACGCTAGGCTAAACATCATAGTGCCAAGCGGAGCGCAGATAGTCGCCATCTACCCGGTGCCAGACTCCCCAAGGCTGAGCTTCATAAGCAACTACACAGGTTCCACAACCTTCTCTTGGTACAGCGCAGACCCTCTTTCCTCATTCACTTTCTCGTACATACTGGTGCAAACCCCAGGACAAGAGGTCTCAAAGTTCTTCTCGAACATTTTCTCGAACTATAGCGACCTGATCTTCCTGCTGGCCGGCGCGCTAGTGCTAGTACTCCTTGTCTATCTGTACATAAGGGTGTCCAACGCCAAGGTGTGAACTTGCATAGGTACGAACTCGCAGTGCTAAAAGCCCTACAGTCAGGTGAGATGCTCTCGCTAGAAGAGCTTGTGGTCAGATCGGTTCTAGGCAAGGACGCAGTTCTGTGGGCAATAGAGAATCTCTCAGGCTGCGGGGCGATAGAATCAAGACGCGAGTCTCACGATGAGGCGGTCCTTACAGAAGAGGGGGCAAGGTATGCAAAGGGGTCGCTGCCAGAGAGCGATATGATAAGCAGGGCGCAGCTTGAGCCGATTGCTGTGCAGTCCTTAAAGGACAACGAATCAAGGATAGGCCTTCAGTGGGCCAAGATGCAAGAGCTGATAACAATCGACAAAGGGATGATTACAATAACTGCAAAGGGCAGGGCAGCCATAAAGTCTGGCATACCAGAAGAGCAGGTGCTAAAGAGGCTCTTGAAAGATTCCGGAGCCGTCGCCAGCCTGCTAAAGAGCAACAAGGTGCAGATTGAGAACCTCTCAAGGCGCAGGCTGATAGTAATCTCAAGCAAGAGTGCGATAGGCGGCCTGAAGATAACCGCAAAGGGGATGGAGATGCTGGGTGGCTCGCCAAAGGCTGAGGAAATCGAGGCCTTGGACAGGAAGATGCTCTCCACAGGCTCCTGGGCAGGCAAGAAATTCAAGAAGTACGATATATCAGTAGCAGTGGAGCGCGAAGCGGCAGCAAAGAAGCATCCCCTGCGAGGCATGATCGAGCGGATGAGGGATGTGCACATAGCAATGGGCTTCAAGGAGTTCTCCGGCCCTACCGTAATACCGGCGTTCTGGAACTTCGACACGCTGTTCACGCCGCAGGACCATCCGGCAAGGGAGGCCCAGGACACCTTCTACGTTTCACACCCATCCTCTCTTGCTCTCGGCCCTGCAGGCTTGGTCTCGCAGGTCAAGACTGCGCACGAGACCGCATGGCACGATGACTGGCTTGCAAAGGTGGCTATGCAGGCAGTGCTGCGCACCCACACCACCAGCCTCTCAGTCCAGCAGCTCTACAATCTGGCAAGGTACAAGGACTACAAGATGCCCCTCAAGCTCTTCACCATAGGAAAGGTGTTTCGTAATGAGAACGTGGACTACAAACACCTGCTGGATTTCTACCAGGCCGACGGCATAATAGTTGGCGAGAACCTAACGATGGCAAACCTGTTCGACACGCTCATAAAGCTCTACAAGTCCCTTGGGATGAAGGTCAGGTTCAAGCCTGCGTACTTTCCGTTCGTCGAGCCAGGTGCAGAGGTCCAGGCTTTCTACGAGCCAAGGAAGGAGTGGCTCGAGGTCGGAGGCACTGGGATACTAAGGCGCGAGATAACAGGCATAACCAAAAAAAGCGTCACAGTGCTGGCATGGGGGCTTGCGCTTGAAAGACCCCTTATGATAAAGGACGATTCGATACAGAGGCTAACAGACATGTATAATGGTGGCATAGGATGGCTGCGGCAGAGGAGGTTGCAGAAATGGTGAATGCCACCTTTAGCAAGGCATACCTATTCAAGCTGCTGGGCAGCGAGCTTGCCGACAAGAGGCTTGCAGATCAAATATACAAGATGGGCCTTGACCTAGAGGCGTCAAGCGATGAGGAGATAACAATCGATTTTCCTGCAAACAGGCTGGACCTAATCGAGATCGTGGGGTTTGCAAGGGCCCTGCGGAACTTCATGCGCAAGGGAAAGGCGGCAAAGTACGAAATAAAGGGTGTGCATATTGCGGCGCAGATAGAAGTGGACCCTTCTCTTAAGGATATTCGACCTTTCATCTCTGCGATGGTGGTAGAAGGGATAAAGTTCAACGAGCAGAGCCTAAAGCATTTGCTCAACTTCGCAGAGAAGTTCACGTTCACATACGGCAGGCAGAGAAAGAAGCTCGCCCTCGGCCTGCATAACCTGGACACAATGGGCACAGATCTTAGATACGAGGCGGCCAAGGACGAGGAGTTCGTGCCGCTCAACTCAAAGAGCAAGATGCATTTTAGCGAGGTTCTCAAGAAAACAGAGAAGGGAGCAGCATATTCCGGCACGATTGGCGGCGCATCAGCAAAGTCATATCCTGTGCTAAGGGACTCAAAAGGCGTCATCTCCCTTATTCCCATAATAAACTCTGAACGGACAAAGGTGGACGTTTCCACCAAAAACCTTTTCATCGAGATAACAGGCACGTCAAAGTACACCGTTGAGAAATCCGTAGATCTATTTGCAGCCCTCTTTATTGACATGGGCGCGAAGGTCTCAAGAGTCAAGGTCTCCTACAAGGGCACAACCTCGCTTCTTCCAAGGCTGCAATCCGCAACTATGGACATACCGCTGCTTGCAATCGAGGGGAACATAGGGGTGATAATAGGTTTCAACAACGTGATTTCGCTGGCCAACAAGATGGGCTACAAGGCCGGACTTGTCGGGAAGAAGGTCCGTTTTTGGATCCCAGAGTATCGGCTCGACATACTAAACCAGCAGGATGTGATCGAAGACATAGCAATAGCGTACGGCTATGACTACATCCAGCCAGTGCCAATATACGCCGAGCAGGCGGGTGAGTATGAGCGCTCCACAATCAGGAACCAGAGGGTCTCTGAGTTGATGATGGGGCTTGGTTTTAGCGAGGCCATGAACACCCACATGACCAACGAGGCATCAAACTTTTCCGACATGCGCCTCAAGGCGTCAGACCACGATCACGTAACAGTGAGGGATGCCAAGGTGCAGAACATAACAATGCTAAGGACCTGGCTGCTACCCTCGCTGCTAAGGAACCTTGGTGCATCAGCTCATGAGAAGATGCCGCAGAAGATTTTCGAGTTAGATCTCACGTTCATTGTGAGTAGCATGGGTGTGGAGGAAAAATACAAACTTGCCGGTGTAATCACAGATCCAAAATCAAATTTCAACCAGATGAAAGCGATAATCGAGGAGATACTCTACGATTTGGGCTCAACCTTTCAAGTAAAGCAAAATCTGCACAGCAGTTTTATAGATGGGCGGTGTGCAAGCGTTAGGGTTGATGGAAGGGAGATTGGAGTGTTCGGCGAGCTGCATCCAGAGGTTCTGGGCAACTTCGGTATAGAGGAACCCTCAATCGCCTTTGAAATCGAACTGTGGTAGATTTGTTTGCTTGTTGCGACAAAGAGGTTTGCTACAATAGACACTAGCATGCCTGACTGCATCATGAGGCCAGTCAAAAACGCTCCGCTTGGGGCAACTCACTCAATCAACAGACTTTACCTCCATGCAATCCCAGTCTTCGATTCAAGTTCGTACTTCACATTCAATTCAGGATATGCCTTCTCTACCGATGGCAGGATTGCAGGTTCTATATATAGGCTGATGGTCGGCTCAGAGCAGCGTGGTTCGATAACCATAATGCCAATAAGTGCCTTGGAAACAAAAGGTCTTGTGGATACGATTAAGCTCAATACAAGCGGTTCAGCCATCTCGATGCATGAGCTTCTCCACAGCCCCAAGCGCATAGCGTATGACGGTATCAACACCGACGATCTGATAATCGCGCACCAAAGGTTTGCTGTCACGAACAAAATTGACCCTGGAGAGAGCATCGGCCTGATTCCAGATCCGATAAGGCAGAGCGTGGGCCAGGACCTGCTCTTTAGAGGTGAGCTACGCCTAGGATGAGCCTGTTATAGCCTTCATGTCGTCTTTGTCAAGGTTGTATGTCCTCTCAAAGAAGACTTCCATCTCCTCGCTTCCGACCTCTTTCTGCCCCTCTTTGGCCATCTCACGGAGCAGCTGTATGTAACCGTTGAAGATGTCCTTCTTGTGTGCATGCAGCACGTAGACAAGTTTGCTCATCACGATGTTCATCGCACCCCTGCTGGACTTTGATTTGCTCAGCTGGCGTATGTTGTTGGGGAATGCGTAGCTCCTCATGTCTGCCACCTGTCCGTTAGCTGAGAGCGAAACGCCGCAAGACATCAGTATCCCAGAGTACCTTAAGTATCCGTAGTAGCTCTTGCGGCTTGCCTGGCCTAGAAAGAAACTCGCCTTGGCAAGATTCGCATAGGCATTGATCACATCCGACCTCCAGGAGTACCTGTTTGGTATATTCTCATCTATCCAGTTAAGCAGCATGTCGCTGTCAAGGTCCGTGTTGTTGTAGGCTTCTCTTGCCATCTCAAAGCTTCTGGTCATAAATATATTGTCGAGAACCCCATACACTTCCAGCTTCCTGTCTCTTCTTCCCAAATTCTCAAGCAGCTCTAGCTTCGCACCCACCATCAGTTCAAGGTCGTTTATCGCGCCGCGCAAATCCCCATTGCATCTGCCCACTATCTCGCCGAGCACATCCCAATCCATGCTCTTCCCCTCCTTTGCAAGTATCCCTTCCAGCACTTTTTTGATCTCTTCCCGATTAACCCTTTTGAACTCGAGTCTCTCCACAATCTCACGAAGAAAAGTTATCTTTCTGTCCCAGTAGTCGTTTGCAATAAGTATTATCGGGTGGCGCGATTCCTTTATCAGCTGTGTGATCACCTTCTCGGAACCGGAGTCGAACTTGTCGGAGCGCTCGTCTATCTCGTCGAGTATTATTATCTGGTGTTTGTTGAAAAGACCAGAGGATTTGCCAGCAGGCAGAAGCGTTCGATTCAGTGTCTCAGAGTCCCTGTAGTCGCTCGCGTTTAGTTCTATTATGTCAAAGCCGTTTGAGTGGGCCAGGGCATGGGCCGCCGCGCTCTTTCCGGTTCCAGAGGGTCCATATATCAGAATCGGTTTCAGCCTCTCCTTTCCATGCGCCCGTATGCCAAAGTCAACAAGCCTCCCTACAGCCGATTCGTTGCCGGCTATCTGGTTTAGCGTGGTCGGGGCATACTTTTCTGAGAAGGGCATTAAATCACAAAAGTTAATAAGCAGTTCAAATATATATTATCGCTAAGGGATAAATCCCTATGCTCCTGTCGTCTAGTCCGGTCAAGGACGTTAGCCTCTCACGCTAGAGACCCGGGTTCAAATCCCGGCGGGAGCAAAATTTTCCCTTGAAAATCGACTCTAGTTCCATACTGGTGTGGTTCAAGTGCCAGTGTTACGCGTGTTTACCTAAATTTACTAGGAAAGATTTAATACCTTGAATGTGCATAATACTATTATGGAGAGGATGAAGTACAGGGTAATGATAGAAAGAGACGAAAACGGCATGTATGTAGCTAAGATGCCAGACCTTCCGGGCTGTGCCACGGAGGGCAAGACCCGCAAGGAGCTAATGAAGAACGCCAAGGAAGCCATACAGGCTTATCTAGAAACACTAAAGAAACACGGAGATCCAGTGCCAGTGGAAATGGTGCAGGTAAGTGTCTAGGCTGGTACCTCTAAACTACGACAAAGTAATCAAAACCCTTACCAAGCTGGGTTACATAATGATTCATCAGAAAGGCAGTCATATCGTAATGCAGCTTGCTGACAAGAGGAAATATACATCTATTTTTAGAGAGAAACCCCGAAAGTATGATAGTGGTTCCAGCCCACAGACCGATAGGTAAGGGCATGGTTAGAACTATAATGCGTGAAGCAGACTTAAGCGTGGACGAGTTTAACAGACTTGCGGATTAACGTATTTGACTTAAGGATTGCAGGTTCTTTGCGGAGAGGCTTATACAATTAGACGGAGAAAAAGAATATGTAAAATGCCCAAATACACTTCAAACGAAGATAAAAATCGTTTTAAAGATGCAATTATTCTACTGATAACTTTAATCATACCTTTGACTGTATCTGTAATTGCCATTTATGCAGGTTACTATATCCCTTCCACTGCAAGTTTAGCTGCTCAGCAAAATTGCCATGCTGGCAATACTACGTGCGTGCAGCAACAAACTTATACTACAACCTCAAATGAATTCACGAATCTGGGCAGATACCTGGGTCAAGCATTTATCATTCTTTTTGTTTTGGTTGCAGTGCTTGTATTCTACGTCCTTTTTGCTAATGGCCGGCTAGTCTATATAGCCGAAATTGCCATGGCCATTCTATTAATCTGGGATTTTCTGTTTCTCATTTCCCTCGCATACTTTAACGGCGCAGTATATACGCCAATTGTAAACGGAAGCAACGGTGTGCCTGTGAACAGTGTAGCTGGAAGTATATTTGGTATCGCAATATGGGTATTCCAACAGACTGGCAAACTGATAACCGGCCAATTTATTTTTTGGTATATCGTTCTATTCTTTGTGATGTTCTTAGAATTAATAATTTATACTCTAATAAGAGCTAAGAGTAGGAAGCAAGGCAAAGGTCAGGTAGAAATAACCCAAGCAAAGAAGATACATAAGACAAAGGTAGGTAGTGGTAATGAACGATGATAGAAATACAGACGAACTTACAAAGAATATAAAGAAATTTTTAGATTACGCTGAACAGGGCCAGAAGAAATTTGGTGGCCCAAGCAAATATTTCTATTCTAAAATAATTGGCTGCCATGAGAACAATTCTTTAAAAGAGCTACTGGATGACGATAAATTTTACGAATATATCTATGCGACTCTTATCTCTTGGGGAATGCATAGAATGGGAAAGAGAGGAGCAAAAATGCGCGATTTTTGTCCATTCAGGGAAAGTATTCAGGATTGTAAAAGTGAGCTGCTAAAATTGGATAAGAAAGCTCTAGAAAGATTGATGCCAGACCAAATAAATCAAACCCAAAATGCCCTTCTTACAATATTTCACAAATTAAAGATAATGAAAACAAATTCGAAGATAGTTAGCACTTCAAAGACTCTCCATTTTATTCTACCAGAATTAGTGGTGCCAATAGATAGAGAATACACTCTGAGATTCTTTGGAGAGAAGAACCTGACATCAAAAAACGAAGAAAAAATATTTGTAGAACTATTTAACAGATTCTATAAAATTAGCCAAAAGTTAAAACTCGACGAAGTTAATTTTAAGAAAAGCAAGTTTCAACCTTCTGTTGCAAAACTAATAGATAATGCAATAATTGGTTATGTTGCAGAGAATAAAAGAAGAGCGGATTAAGCCCTTACTTTATCGAAAGAGTAGATAAAAGATAACTGATTAAGGGTTCAGATATTCTACAAATCTGAGCCGCGCTTGCTTATATAGCTTGCTTGGGAAATGCTACTGTTCAGAAAGCTGGAATCGTTTATGTTTGTTTTGGTGTTTTGAGGGTGCTAGAATGAAGCTAGAAAAGGACGACAAACTCGGCCAAGGATGTGGGGGCTTTCAGCCCTAAAACTCGGGTCCAAATCCATGTGAGGGTAAAACTCAAGCACAGCGAAAAATAGATAAAACTGCCAGCATAATCAATGATGTGGTAAAATGTCCAATTCTCTAATAAAGGCTGCAAAGGAGTTCAAGGATTTCGTTTCGCAGGGAAATGTTGTAAGCCTTGCAACTGCCGTGGTGTTCGGAGTGGCTTTCAACGCGATAATAACTTCTTTCATAACCAACATAATCACCCCGATACTCGGAATACCGGGGCATATCAATGTTGCTAACATGACCCTTACGCTGAACGGTAGCACGATATCCTACGGGCTTTTCATAAACGCTGTGCTCAACTTCATAGTGATAGCCGCAGTGCTATTTTTTCTGGTTATAAAGCCGCTTTCAAAGCCTCCGCAGACAAAGGACTGCCCTTACTGCTACTCCAAACTGCCAATGAAGGCTACAAGATGCGCCTTCTGCACCTCAAAGTTGCCAAAAATGGCCTAGTGAGAACGCGAGTTCCTGAAGATCTGCCTCATCTCTGTGATTTCAAACTGCCCTGGAGCAGTGGGCCTGTCAATATAAGCGTAAGTCATAGGCCCCCTGCCTTCAATTACGCATAGCACGCGGGATATGGAGCCGTAGTAGCCCATTGCAAAAGCTACAAGTTCCAGTTTTCTTGCAGTCTCATATAGCTTTAGAATCTGCATTACGTCATATGTGCCATTTGCCATGGTGACTATCTTGACCACATCCCCGTCCCTGCTTGCGTATGAGAATATCTGCTCAAGTTCGCTATGTGAAGGAGTGCGCAAGAAATCGTGCCATGATACAATCTTCTTTGCATCAAGACCCTTGAGCATTCTGGCTATGTCTATCTCCACATCAACCATCCCAGGTTTTACGATGGCCACCACATCTGCGAGCAGGGCAGATCTTTCCTTGGCGCTTCCATAGAATTTGCCCCCTTGTTCCACTGGCCTGTTCGTGATTATGATTCTTTTCCTCAAGTCCTGGGCAAGGTTTTTGAGCATCCTTATGCTATCAGAAAATTCAGTCCTCTTGAGAAGATCCAGCCTGATCTCCACCCTATCTGCTCCCTTCTGGAATGCACTAATTATCTGGCTCCTAAGGCTGCGCTCAGTCCCAGCAGAGAGGGAACCTACGATCTGGGAGGAATGCGGTATCCTGAGCATAACATCTATTAAATAACTGCCCTACAAACCATTAATACTTTTCGATAGGGCACGCAATAGTTTAAAATACTACTCCGGCGATTATTTAACAGGCCGTGATTAAAATGCAGTTAGACCAAAAATTTGTGAACAAAATCGGATGGATTGCATCGGTAACTGCCATATTGCTGTATTTTTCATATATTGACCAGATACGGCTCAATCTCTCAGGCCATCCAGGGTCGGTATTGCTGCCGATAGTCACAATATTCAATTGCTGCTTTTGGGTGGCGTACGGCTTCCTTCTCGAGAAGAGGAACTGGCCACTAATCGCATGCAATCTTCCTGGGATATTTTTTGGTGCAATCACTGCAATAACGGCAATACTTGGAACAATATAACCCAAGCAAACTACTGAAATGATTATAAAGGTAGTAACGCAAAGGTAATACCATGCCAGGGTGGCGGAATCCGGTAACGCGCCGGTCTTGAGTTTACTCAAGAGCTGATCCTCGGAGATGATGCGACAAGCAAACCGGTTCCCTTACGGGATTTAGGGTTCAAATCCCTACCCTGGCGAATCTTTAACCCCCACAATCCTACATGTCCCTGCATTTGCTTCAAAAGTGGTATCTGCAGGGACGAAAGGATAAAAAGACTCACAACCTACTTCTACTTTCCGCAGCCGCAGTCCTTTCCTGCGCATCCACACGACTCGCCACTACAAGTCGAGCACTGGCAACTCCCACTTTGGCATCCCTCCGTAGAGTTTAGCTGCCTAAATGCCATTCTCTCACCCATCATGTATCCCTTGATGAATGCTCGAAGTTCCTTCTCGCTCAGCGAGTTCAAAAGCTCTTCCCTCTTTTTCCACATCTGCATCCTTTTTTCGTAAAATTCGTCCTTTTCATCTTTCATTCAATTACCTATAATATTAACCTGTTTAAGCTTATATACTCCCACCCCTTATTACCAAAGCTGATATCAAATGAATTGCAAGATAATCTTCCGGTTCCACAAACAGCTGGGGGTATGCCAAAACAGGTTAGAGCTTCTTCATAAGCTAAATCCAGAAATGGGAATCTATTGCATAGGCGAACAAAGCAACTACGACCAGGCAAAGAAGCTGTTAGGGGATCTGGTCGAAGACATCTACTTCCTCAAAAACAAGAGCAAAAAATGGAAATGGATGAACGGAGATCTATCCCTCAGGCAGTGGTACATAGACAGGGGCAAAGAGCTCAAGTTCGACTTCGTTTACAACATTGAATGGGACATGCTCTTCTTGAAACCCCTTGCCGCATTCTGCAAAAACGTTCCAAAGGACGGCCTCGCCCTGAGCGGCCTTATAAGATTGGGCGGGGTCGAGAAGAGATGGTATTGGACAAAGAGAGAGCGAAAAAAAGAATGGCATGAGCTTCTTGGTTATGCGAAGTCGAGGTTCAATTACCGCGGCACACCCTACGCCTCCATAGGCTCCGGCTTTCGCATACCGCGCAAATTCCTTGACTTTTACTCCGAGATAGAGGTTCCGCAGCTCTGCCATGACGAGCTGCGCATGCCGCTCTTCGGTCAGCTCTGCGGCCTTAAGCTCTATGACACACGCTTTTTCAAATGGTTCGACACCAAGGGATACAAGTTCTTCAACGCCATGAAAAATCCGATAAAGCGCGGCACCATAGAAAAGGAGCTGGCAAAGCCAGATGGCAGGAGGGCGTTCCATCCATACTACTCAAAATGGGCAGAAGCGCCATAGACTACATCAATACCCTTAAATCTTTTGGCTGGCAATATCTATAACTGGGGTTAGATGGCAACTGATTACACTCTCTTCTTCGGCGAGGGCGCCAAGGGCGTTGTTGTTGAGAACTTTAGCGACGAGGATGAGAAGGCACTTGGCTCCACAGTAACCAATCTTGAGGACAATATCTTTGCATGGAAGCTAACCGATGACTTCACCCCAGAGCAGGCAGGTGCGCTCCTCTCGCGGTACAGCAGGACCTCGCTGACGAGCAGGAGGCTCTTCATAAAGGAATTCTATCCCAACAAGAGCCGCGGCAGGGAGTTCTTCGATGCATGGCTGGTTGACTACGGCGACGATTCGATACAGGAGATGGCAGGAGGGCTTCCGGTGTCATGCGAATACGTCTCAAACGTCGCGGTAAAGGACATAGAGGACTGCAGATTCGGCTCATATATTGAGAAGTCGACAAGGTACGTTGCATTCGACAAGAAGCTGCCAAACGGGGACTACATGTTCTACAAGGATCCTCAGATACTTGCCTCAAGGCACGCAGAGAGTTATCTGGACCTGATGGGCAGCCTGTTCGACTCATACTCAAGGCACATGGAGGGAATGGTAAAGTACATAGCAGACACAAACCGCATAGAGGATATAGGCTTTAGGATAGGCAACAGGCTTGTCAGGATAAACGAGATGAACAGTGCAATAGAAGAGCAGTTCGGGATAACTGAAGCAGACCTACAGAAGTCATACGAGAACGCAATAAAGGCAAATGCGTTGGACTTTCTACGCGACTTTTTGCCGATGTCCACGCTCACGCACGTAGGCATAAGCATGGACGCAAGATCGTATGAAAACATGATCAACAAGATGCTCGCCTCGCAGCTCCTAGAGTCAAGATTCATAGCAAAGAGGCTATGTGCAGAGCTCAAGAAGCTGGTGCCATCCCTGGTAAAAAGGGTGGAGGACAGCCACGGGATTGAAATGCAGGAATTCTTCAGGGAGAGAAACGAAAGCGCAGCCACAATGGTATCTGGTATTTCAAAAGGCATTGTCTCAAAGGGCGAGGGCATAGAGCTCAGAGAATATGCAGGCGAAGGCACGGCAAACCCAGATGTTAGAGCCCAGACAATAATTGCAACCATGATAATCTACAAGTTCTCAAGGGGCACCAGCATCTCGCAGGCTGCCGAACTTGCGGCCAAGATGGGAGACTCCGAAAGAAAGAGCCTGATAAACACATATGTTGGAAGCAGGAAGAACAGGAGGCACAAGCCAGGCAGGGCATTTGAGAATCTGGATTACACCTTCGACCTAAACGGCAGGATAGGCATCTACCGGGACATACAACGGCATAGAATAGGCACCCAGGAGAGGCAGAACTTCGGGGTAGAGCTCGGATACGACACAAGAAGCGCGTTCAAAGAAGTCGGGATAGAAGACGATTACAAGCAGAAGATGTCCGAGGTCACAAAGCTATACAACAAGATATTCGAGAAGATGCCACATCAGGCCCAGTACGTTGTCACCTTGGGATTCAACATAAGGTGGTACTACAAGCTCAACGCCAGGCAGCTATACCATCTCTGCGAGCTTCGCTCAACGCACCAGGGCCATCCTGACTACAGGAAGCTGGTCCAGCAGATGGCGATGAAGGTCAAGGCAGTGCACCCTAGCGTGATGGAGCCGATGATATATCTGGATATGAGCGAGAAAACCCTTGGAAGGCTAGACTCCGAAATACGTATGGCAGTCAAGAAAAGCCAGTTGAATAATACTAAGAACTAGCAGTCACATCTCTATGCCTTCATAGAGCGGGAACCTGCTGCATAGTTCAATCACCTGCGTCCTGACCTCCTGCACCTTTGCATTCGACACTACCTCTCTCCTGAACCTGTTTATCTCCGCAGTTCTCTCCTCCCTGTCCTTTCCTATGCTGTAGTCCTTAACCTGGTCCACAACATCGCCTATCATGTTTCCTATGGCCTCCATCTCGGGCTCCTTCATCCCCCTTGTGGTTATAGCGGGTGTGCCTATCCTTATTCCGCTTGGATAGAAAGGCGAGGACGGCTCTGCAGGTATTGTGTTCCTATTTACTACTATCCCTACCAGATCAAGCGCCTCTTGAGCGAAGATACCCATGCCCTTCCCGTAAGCTGTCAAATCGACGAGCACCATGTGGTTGTCTGTGCCTCCTGTGACCAGATGCAACCCGCGCCTCTTCAAAGATTCACCCAGTGCACGGGAATTCTTTACCACCTGCGCTGCATACTCCCTGAACTGCGGCTGCGAGGCTTCAAGTAGGGCTACCGCAATCGCTGCCGTCGTATTATCATGGGGCCCCCCCTGGAGCCCTGGAAATACCGCCTTGTCTATCTTGTCAGCAAGATCAGGATCCTTTCTGAGCCCTTTCTCCGTGACCATTATCATTGCGCCTCTTGGCCCGCGAAGGGTCTTGTGGGTTGTTGTAGTAACTATGTGTGCGTAATCCACAGGGCTCTTGTGCGCGCCGCCTGCGACCAGCCCCGCAATGTGGGCTATGTCGGCAACAAGGTATGCGCCCACCTCGTCCGCCACCTTTGCCATCTCCTCGAACGGGAATTCCCTGACGTATGCGCTTGCGCCCACCCAGATCAGTTTAGGCCTGTTCTCAACTGCAAGCCTTCTCACTTCATCGATGTCTATGTACCCGTCAGGCTTAACATGATAAGGTACGCTCCTAAAGAACTCGCCTGTCACGCTGGTCTTCCAACCGTGGGTCAGGTGTCCTCCGTCAGTTAGGTTCTGGCCCATTATGACCTCTCCTGGCTTGCACAGCGCAGCATACACCGCGAAGTTTGCAGGCGAGCCAGAGTATGGTTGCACATTCACATGCGGGACATTGAAGAGTTTCCTCGCCCTCTCTATGGCAATGTTTTCAATCGCGTCTATGTTCTCGTTTCCACCGTAATACCTCTTGCCTGAATAGCCCTCAGAGTACTTGTTGGTGAGCCAGGTGCCCAAAGGAAGTATCACGTCCCAGCTGGCGAAGTTCTCTGAGGGTATCATCTCGAGGGTCTCGCGCTGTCTCCTAAGCTCCTTATTGATGGCATTGAAGATCTCAGGATCCTTAGATTTAAGCGTTTTGAACCCCCCCATACTCTCAAGAACCATATGCGCTCTGAAGGCATAAATTGCTTTCTGCACCAATGTGCGCTTTTAGTACATCTTCTCCAGTCTTGCTATCCTCTCCTCTATCGGAGGGTGTGTAGAGAAGAGGTTCATTAGGCTTCTGCCTGTGAACGGGCTTGAGAAGTAGAGTGAGCCAGTCACCTCGTTGGCGTGTATAATCTTCTGGGCATCGGGCGCAGAGGTGTATGCCTGTATCTTCTTGAGTGCATTTGCAAGTGCGCCGGGGTCTCTGATTAGCCTTGCACCGTTGGCATCTGCCATGTACTCCCTTCTCCTGGAAATTGCAAGCCTTATCAGAAGCGCGAAGAGCGGGGCGAGAAGCCCTATCACGAGCGCTATGATCATGAGGATCCCTCCCCTCCCCCTGCCGAATCCTCCGAAAAAGAAGAGCCCCCTTATGAAGGCAGCAACAAGTCCTATCACCCCTGCAAAAGCGATTGCAACTGTCATTACCAGTACGTCATTGTCTGCTACATGCGACATCTCATGTGCCAATACACCTTCAAGCTCGCTCCTGTTCATCATGCTTAGCAGGCCTGTTGTTACAGCAACAGAGGCCCTTCCCCTCCTACCTGTAGCGAAAGCATTTGGGTTTGGATCATCGATGATATACACCTTTGGCATCTTGACCTGTGTTGCAGATGCAAGGCCCTCTACTGTAGAGTAGAGCGTCTGGTACTTATCACTGTCAGCTTCCTTGGCCCTAGATATTGCAAGGACCACCTTGTCACCAGTATAATATATCAGTATGGCGTAGATTACCACTGCCGCCATCCCAAGAGAGAAAGCAAATGGCCCACCTCCGAAGGCATAGACCAAGATATAAATGAGAACTGCAAAGAAGGTCCCAAAGATGAAAAGCAAGAGAAGTGACTTTAGCCTGTTCCTTGCTATCTCATCGAAGAAACTGGCCATCAAAACACTTCTTACTTCTTCTGCGCCCCTGCGGACTTTTGCTTGGGATCTGGCGCAGAATCATCGCTTGTCAAATCGACCTTCACCGGCTCCTTCTCGCCCTCGGGGGCCTGGAAGTAGTCCATCTTTTGGAAGTGCATAGGCCCTGCGAACATATTGCCAGGCACCTGCTGTATCGCATTGTTGTAGTCCATTACGTAATCGTTGTACGATGTCCTAACGAAGGCGATCTTGTTTTCAGTGTCCTCAAGCGCCTCCTGGAGGTTCTTGTATGTTTCTGAGGCCTTTAGATCAGGGTAATTTTCAGCCACCGCAAAGATGCTCTTTAGTGCCTGGCTCAACTGATTGTTCGCCGTAGCCTTGTCCTGTACGGAGCCAGACATGATAGAGGTCCTTAGTGCAGTCACCTGAGTGAGCACTCCTTTCTCGTACTTCATGTAACCCTTGACGGTCTCAATCAGGTTCGGTATCAGGTCGTATCTCCTCTTGAGCTGCACGTCTATTTGAGCCCATGCGTCCTGCACCCGATTTCGCCTGGAAATCAACCCATTGAATACCGTTATCACAAAAAGAATGATTATTACAACTACTGCGATTGCCCCTATTTCTAGAAGAACCATATAATCACAAACACATAACCAGTCAAGATATATAAATGGTAAAGCCATAATCTAAAATCCTGAAGTGGGGGTTAGATGCCTAGAAAAGAGAGCGGCAAAAAAGGTAGGTTCATAGTGTTTGAAGGCATAGACGGCTCAGGCAAGAACACTCAGTCCAACCTCCTCTACGATGTGCTTTGCGCAAAGGGCCGCAAATGCCTCCTTACATCCGAACCCTCAGGCGGGGAAATAGGGGTATTCGCGCGGGAAGAGCTCGGCAGGAGGCTCGGAGGGATCGATATGCGCACCCTGCAGTTCCTCTTCATGGCAGACCGCTCAGACCATGTGGAACGCGTGATAAAGCCAAACCTCAGTCAAGGTATAGATGTAATTTCTTCGAGATATTTCTACTCCACGGTTGTCTATGGCGCGGCATTCGGCTCACGGTTTGCAATGGACATGAAATGGCTGCTAGAGGCGAACACGCTCTTTCCAAAACCCGATGTCGTATTCTTCATAGATGTTCCCCCCGAAGTGGGGTACGAGAATGTGAAGCGGCGCGCAGGGAAGAAGGAGCGATTCGAGGAACTCGGGGATCTAAAGCTGACCTGCGAGTACTATCGAAAGCTATCTAGAAAAGTTTCTGGCACCAGATGGATAAGGATAAATGGCAACAGGCCAAGGGCCGTAGTCGCAAAATCCATAACGAAAGAATTCGAGGAGCTCGGCTTGTAATCGTTTCACATCTTTTTTGTAAGGCTCCGTATCCCAAGGGTTTGGGCAAGTTCCACATCCCCAAGCCTGTTGCCCGACTGTATGTAATAAACCCCGTCCTTGTACCTCTCGCTTGAAGGTTCGCCTTCCACCATGACCTTTTCACGTTGCTTGCCATCGTCGCTGTAGACGTCGCAGGTATGGACCAGTTTTGCTTCAATCTCAACCTGAGGGATGTTCAAGCTCTTCACAAGATTTCCAAGCGCCTCTTCCTGCACCTTCCTGTTGTACTCCTCTATCTCTGAGATGCTCCCGAATTTTCTGTCCTTGAAAAAGCTTACTACTTCTGTCTCGAACTCTCTGTTGCACTCCCTCCTTCCTTCGATATCCTCCTTGATCGCCCCCATCGCAGCGCATCCTTTCACATGCCTTTTTTCCGATCCATCGTGTACGATCACGACGATGCTACTGATGTTTCCTGATTTGAGCATTTTCGAGAGCCCAGCCTCCAGCCCCTTCACATGCCCTCCCGCATTTCTGAAGAAGAGCGTTTTTCCGTCGTTGTAGTTCTCGTTGAGGTATGCATTCAGCCTGAAATCCATGCAGGCTATTACGATTCTTCTAACATTTTCCATGTTCCCGCCCATATCATCTCTTCATGCGCCCTTTCATTGGTGTATCGACAGTCGGCCTTGGCTGCCTTTCCCTACCTTTCCATTCCCTGACCATGAGAGCATCTAGTTTTGTCCTCCCACCAATCTGCGATAGCGCATCCTGCGCGTCAGCAATCCTGCCAGCCTCCTCCTTGAGCGCCTGCACTCCAGAGAAAGCCACAAAAACATCCGAAATTCCCAGAGTCTTAAATACCTTCAATCCTAAAGAGGCGTCCTTCTCATGTACCGCAAGATGATATGTGCAGTAGGTGTTGCCTTCCTTATACTTTGCCGCATCCCCAAACTTCTGCCCCGGAGCCAGCGGCTTGCCCACAACTAAATTAAACTCCGAATTCCCAGAATTATGATCGCATTTGTCGGTGTCTGTGAGCTCTGTTACAATCGATATCCCTGTAGTCATTATCCCAGTTCTGTTTTGGATGTCAGTTAGCATCCGCCTCAAATTAGCCTCTTGTTTTGGCAGATTAAACTGCTCCAGTCTCCTGGCGGCGTCCTCCCTATGGAGTTTTGGGCTCCCCATATATCCCTCCACATCGATTTTGAAATCTTTGAACTGGTTGACAAGCTTTTCCATTATCTCCCAGTCGACCTGCTTATCACCCATTAAAACGCTCAGCGTCATATCTAGTGCCTTGCATCCTGTATGCCCACGTATTGTAATTGCTTCTATCCTTGTCGTTCCGTCGCTTCTCAAATTGCCCAATATCTCGCTTTCAATCGTGCTTTGAATTCCAAGTATGTTTCCCGCCTCGCATCTTACGCGAATTGCCCCCCATCCCCTAGAATCAATGCGGCTGTTTAACCTTCTGTCCCCGCAATCAATCTCAATCTCCAAAGGTCTCTCGTCCAAAATTTCTGCCATACTCTCATCATGCCAAAATTAGAAAGCAGCATCCAAAAATCAATGGAACAATATGCTATTATCTCTTTCCAGTCTATATAAAAACGGGTTAATATTTAAACTTAACCCATCAATCGTTTCCATGGAGAATCTTCCCGAAGAATCACTCAAGAAATACAACCAGCTGTATCTAGCGATAATACTGCGATATAAGGACTACATAGAAGAGAAGGAGAAGCTCAATGTTGCCGAACTCCCAAAGTTGATAACTCCACAAGACGAATCCGTAGCTGCCATATCAAATCGTATAAAGAGCGCATTCCAAAACTACTCCTATCCGCGTGACTTCGAGGCAGCTGCGAGGTTCGCATTCGAGTACGTGAAGAACGAAATCTCCAACGTTTCATTGCCCATAGAGTTCTGGCTGATGCCCAGCGAAACGATAAAGTCCGAGGCAGGCGATGTGTTCGACAGGGCCACGCTGCTCTGCAGCATCTTCCTAGCCCTTGGGAACGTATCCTCAAAAGTGGTGATAGTGACAGGCTCCACTGCAAGGAAGTTCATAGTCTACGCTGAGCTGGGCCAAAAGATTATCTCACACGATCTTGAGGACGGTCCCCGTCAGTTCCCAGACAAAGAGGCTTTTATCAAGAGCCTAAGGCTAGATTCGGACGACGAATTGACGGCCTACGAATTCAGCGACAAGATGTACAACAGCCTCGCCTGACTACATGATTTTTTTGAGGTCTACCCCAAAATAGGTAGTGACGTTCTTTCTCGCAAAGTAATAGAGTATGACCACCGGGATTACTATGGCAATGAAATTGCGGCTTAGCAGACCGAGCGCTATCGTTAAGCTGTAAACTACCACCCCAAACCACCAGGACAATCTAACCCCCTTCCATAGCCCATACCCAAGAACAAGATATAATACCGAGTAGGCAAGCTGCTCGAATGGGAGGGCGAATAGCAATCCCGATACGAAAAATAGCAAAATGCCAAGTACCCCTCCGCCAATCATGAGTCCAGAAAGAATCGTAATGCCCACTGGCGCATGCGGCTTTGGCATATCTCTTCCTACTTCCTGTTTAGCTTCATCTTCTTTCTTGCCCTTGTCTTGAGCCTGATCGCCTTCTTGTGCCTGTAGTGCTTACCTATTTTTCTCGTCTTTCCCTTTACGTGTATTTGCATGCCAATACCTACTCTATTTTTATCGGCAGGCTCCTCTTTGAAGGCCTACCATTTAGCATTGTTATCTCCAAAATTCCGTTCGTGTACTTTGCCTTTGCGCCCCTTGCCCCAGTGCCCTCTGGCAATGCAATCTCCTTTATATAGCTCCTGCCAGACACCTGCGCGTTTGCGACTATGCGCAGCTTGGCATCCTGGCAGCTGAGTTCTATGTCCCTTTTCTCTGCTCCTGGTACCTCGGCTATTATAACTGTTTTCTCCCCTCCAGTTATTACCTCGAAAAGCGGCGCGCGCTCCTCGTACTCCCTTGAGGTGTTGCTCCTAAGGCTGCCGAACTGCTCGACCGTTGGCACTCCGTCCTTGACAGTCATGTTTATACCATAGACAAGCGGCGAGGTGCCCTTTCTCTGCTCCTCCAGGCTATTTGCCAGATCCTTAACCAGAGCACGGAAGAGCTGTCGCATGCTCTCGTCGTTTGAGAAGAGTTCATTGAAGACTTTGAATGGGTCCTTGTTTGGAGTTTTCGCCATGCTAAGAGTTCTCATAACCAGCTATTTATACCTTTTTGACCGGAGCCGTGTCGAACCTCAAGCAGCTTGTCGGCGTATTTGCCGATCCTCTCTTCCGAGAACTCGTGCTCGCTGCATAGGAACCTGATTATCGCGCCCCTGTCCGGTTTCGAGCCGGAGATCACCTTCTCGAGCTCTGCTGATTGTATCTCTATCGTATCCGGCTCGAGGAAGAATCGCTCAACCTCGTAAGGGTCTGCGTCGAACTCCTTGTTGTATTTCTCCTTCACGTATGCCACAATCTCATCTAGCGAACCATGCTCCTTAACAATTTTTAGCGCAGTCTTGGGCCCCACTTTCTCAATCCCCTCGTTGAAGTCTGTGCCGACAAGCATCCCCATCCAGATCGCCCTTTTCCTGTCAATCCCGAAGTGCGAGAGGAACTTGTGCAGCAATATGCGCTCAATCTCCACGTTTACGTATATGTTTTTCCCAGGGAGCTTTCGCCTCCCGGTAACCGTTAGGTTCCTTATTATAACATCAGAGCCGAAGAGGAAAAGATCGTAATCCTGACTTGCCGCTGCGTATGCGGTTCCCTCCATAACCATCCGTGCTGCCTGTGCCTCGCCCTCGCTTGGCGCCTGTATATAAGGAACTCCCATGTAGCCTAAAAGCTCCTTGCTGCTCTCGATTATCCACTCGTTGATCTTGCTGCTAGCCATCGCGTAGCCCCTCGCCTCCTCAAGCTGCCCTTTTGCCCTGGCCTGTTGCCATCCCCTATATGCCTCCTCCCTCTGATTCGCCCTTGCCTCAAGAGTGCGCTGCTTGAGCAAAGGCGGTTTGCCATCGAAGATGAAGATTGGCACTATTCCCTTCTCGAGCACATTTATCGTCCTGTAAAAAAGCCCGGAGAGGTGACTTGTGACCCTGTTCTTCGAGTCTGTTAACGGCGTGCCGTCAGGGCCCCTGATTATCGAGATGAACTGGTAGATCGTGTTGTAAGCGTCTATGGCTAGCCTCCTGCCTGCAAGCTCCTCCATCTCTATCTGCTCCTTTACCTCGCCCACGAGCTTGCCAAAGTCTACGGCCATTACTCTTCCCCTTTCTCTATCTGCTCCTTCGTGAATGCTGCGTCCCCGAGCGTTATCGGCCTATTCCTTTCCAAACCCCCTGTAATGTTCTCGCCCTGAAGCTTTGATGTCAGCTTTATTCCAAGCTCCTTCTCTATCTTCTTCCTGAGCTTGTCTGTGGGCAGGCCTTTCTCCTTTTCAATTCTCTCAAGCGTGCTCTCCTTTTCCGCTATCCTCTCTGCAAGCACCCTAACCGGCAGCCCAAGCTTCTCCCTGGCCTTTCGTATCTGTTCCCCGTAGTGCTCAACCACTTCCTCCTCGTCTGCGCCAACCCCGATCTTCGGTGCAGGCGAATTACTCCCTTTCTCAAGGTTCACGCTTTTGATAATCTTCTTGCCCCTTGAGCAGGACTCGCAAACCCACATGTTCGCTTCCTCTATCCGCGCAAGGTATATTTTTTCCGTGTTCTTCCCGCAAATTTCGCAGCTTTCCATCTTAACCCCTTTTATAAGTTGAGTGACAAGTTATTTAAGCGGTTTATACCACTTAGACACTGGTCCTATGCCAACGAAAAGCGACGCGATTAGAAGCAAGGTTAATACTTTCATAAGCGTAGTGCTAATACTCTTCGAGCTTGCATTCATAGTCTATCTAGCCAGATACAGCACCTTATCTGCGCTCTGGGACTGGGTGTATGGCCTCATCTCGCTTGTCATACTAAGTTGGCTGGTCACAAGGCTCAACAATTTCAGGAAGATGTCCATCTTCTATTTAGTCGGAAGTAGTCGCGGAATAAACTTCATCGACTCGCTCTCCAAAAGATACCAATGGTTCTGGAGGGCGATGGCCGACTGGGGGTTCGTAGTAAGTCTAGGGCTGCTTTCACACTTTTTCTTCGGGCAGACCGATAAGAAGACCCTCGCAATCGGAATAATAACTGCAATCGGGATATTCGTTCTGATCTTTCCATACTACACCATTGCTTTCCAGTTCATAAATCTCCCCCAGTTGACCTCCATCACCGTTCAATCCACATCGGCATCTGCCGCAGCGCCGCAGTCTGTTCATTACTTTGTGATCGGCATAATCCTACTCCTGCTCCTAATCGGCGGATTCGCCCTACTGATAACATCCCTGATAATTTATGTTGCTGCAAGCACGCTGTATGGGATAGCAAGCTTCCTTGGGAGCGTAGCATCGCACGCTCCAAATGTGGCAGCCCTCTCGGCATATCCGCCGGGAGTTGCGCCGCTGCTTCCCGGGATAGACCTTCCATTCTTCGCAGGCATAGTCACATTCATAATTTTGCTAACCGTACACGAATCCTCTCACGGAGTGCTCGCCAGAATGGCAAAAGTGAGGCTCAAGGAGATAGGCGTACTGATGTTCGGTGCCATACCAGTGGGCGCATACGTAGAACCGGACGATATGCAGGTGAAAAAGCTCAAGGCCAAGATCCAGAACAGGATACTGATTGCAGGGATCGCCTCGAATCTGCTTGTAGGCATAATCGCCTTTATCTTTGTCCTGATTTTCGCCACGCATATACTACCAGAAGTAATGACCACGACACTCACGATTTCAGCGTTGGTTCCAAATTCCCCAGCTACAGGCGTGATTCCACCAGGTGCCAAGGTGCTTTCCTGGAACAACATAAGCGTAGGGAGGGGGTTCAACCTCTCACAGATAGCCGCAGATCGCAAGCCGTTTTCAGTAGTCAATCTAGTTACGAGCAAGGGGAACTTCTCGGTCCCGACCAACGCGACAGGGAAGATAGGTGTATTTTTAAGTGAAAGCAGCACTCCGATACACGGAAGCATTGTAAGTAGCATCGCATACTTCCTCTACGTAGTGCTCTCGCTCTCCTTCCTGTTCAATCTTCTGGTTGGAATAGCGAACCTGCTCCCGATTCCCGGGCTTGACGGCTGGCAAATCTACCAGCTCAGGGTAAAGAACAATAAACTCCTCAAAGTGCTATCATACACAACCATCATCGCGCTTCTAATAACGATTTTGCCATGGATCTGGACGATCTAAGCTACCAGGGAACCGCCTTGAGCCTCATTCTGTGGGCTGCAATATTTGTGAAAAGGTGCAGGGCCCCAGTTATTACGAGTATGAACACGACTCCGTAGAGCGAGGGGGTGTGGGCAAGCGGGTATGCCAATAGCAGCGCGAATATCACGAATAGGTACTGATCCATTATCTGTGAGCTCTGGCCAGGTCCCTGCCCCAGCCTGCGCTTAATGAAACTTCCTAGAAGATCCCCAATATGCGTCCCAAGACTCAGCACTATACCTACGAGTATCATGTAAGGAAATACTGGGGATTCGGCGAGCCCCACAAGTGAGCCTGCAAGGATCCCTGTCAGCAGCCCCCTCACGGTCTTGTTCTTTCCAAATATCGGGTTGCCCCAAAGTTTTCTGCCTGCGTCTATCGCCCGCCCACCTCCGAAGAGTACAGGCGCACCGTTGGCCACATAGGCTGGCAGTATGTAAAGTATCGGATATACCACGATCGAATAGAGATAGTCCATCAAAACAACTTACTTTGCAATCTTACCTTCTGCAGCCTTCTTTGAGCCTCCACCGACAAATCCCTTCTTGCCGAGCTTCTCTTTTGCGTATTCTATCGCGCTTTTGCCTGAGGCCTCACCGCATGCGCAGAAAACCTCTCCGGAAGAATTGGCCAGCAGCACAACCGCCTTCTTGTTTTTGTCTACTATTGATGATGCGATCTTCCTCATCATCTCCTTTGGCGCCTTTCCAAGCTCCATTTCCACACTATCCTTTGCCGAGAACTGCTCTGCAAAGATATTGGCTATGGCCTCATTGGCAAGATTGAGCTTCTTGAACATCTCCGCATACGCCTCGCGCGAGGCCTTCACTGCACCAAAGCTCTTCATCCTCTCTACATTCATCTCCTGCGCGATTGCGCCAAGCTCGGCGTTCTCCTTGTCGAAATAGTCAAGGGCAGCAGGCCCTGCAACGAATTCGACCCTGTCCACACCATCATGTATTCTTAAAGTGTCTATTATGCCCACCATTCCTATTCTGCTCTCCCTCCCGACAAGGTGAAGCCCACCGCATGCCTGTGCGTCGAACACCTTGCCGCCCTTATCAGCGATGGTGACTATTCGCATCTTCTTTGCAGGCACTCCGTGCCCCTGATAAATCACAAATCCAAATCTGGACTCTGCATCTCCCCTGTCAAGCCACTCCACATCCACCTTTATCCCATCTGCTATATGGCCATTTGCAACTCTCTCTATTCTCAAAACCTCATCATTGCTTAGCTTGTCGTAGTGCGTGAGGTCTATCCTCGCCTTTGCGTAGTCCTTGAGCGTTCCCTCCTGCCAAATGTGCTTACCAAGCACCTCCCTTGAAGATGCGTTCATCAGATGCGTAGCGGTGTGGTGTATCATAAGCCTATTTCTCCTGTCCTCATCAACAATCGCCTTCACCATTGATCCCGCGGCAAATTTTTTGTCATGACCCACATCTTTCTCCATTACGTGAACCACAATATCCCCTATCTTCTGCGCGTCGATCACCTTGGCCTCTGCTATTGTTCCATGGTCTGCAAGCTGCCCTCCGCCTTCAGGATAGAACGGCGTCTTGTCTAGCGCTACATAGTTCTTGCTTGCAAAGAGCACCTTTGCATCAGCCTTGAGCGCGTAATCGTAGTAGAGCTGCTCGGTTTTTGCAAGCTTGGGCAACTCTATGCCGATTTTTGTGGCCTTGACCTTTTTTGCAAAATCGCCTTCAAGTATCGATTCGTACCAGTTCTGCGGCATCTCAAGATGCATGCCCCTTTGCGCAGCAACTTCGATTAGCAGTTCCGGAGTCACGCCATAACTCTCGTAGAGCAATCGCAGCTCCTTTGGCCCGAACTTCTTGTTCTTGGAAAGCATGCCCTCTATTATCTTTGAGGAGTTCTGCTTGCTCCTTTCGTACCTCTCCTTCTCGATTGCGACAACCTTTTCAAGTGTGTCAAGGCTTCTGGAGAGTTCAGGATACAGGGGCAGTAGCGATTGTGCCTCAAGTCTTGCTATCTCGGTTATGCTCACGTCGAATCTGTACTTTTCTATGAATCCCAGTGCCCTCCTCAGTATTATCCTAAGGTTATAGCCTCCACCGATGTTCGAGGGCAGCGCCCCGTCGGAAATCGCAAAGAGCAGGCTCCTTGTATGGTCGAGTATCGCATAGAAAGCATGCAGGGGTTTGAGCCTCTTTTCGTAATCATCTAGCTTTATCCCCTCCTCCTTCAGTATCTGTACAAGCCTACTCTTTGCCTCCTTTGCCTCTGTTATATCTAGCTCGCCTGAGACCGCTGCAAACTTGCGAAACAGCGGGTCGTCAAAATCAAGATTCAGCCTCTTCCCAAATTTTTCTATCTCGCCGCTAAATACCGCCCTGTAGGCATTGTCATATCCAGTGTAGAACCACAGTAGCCTGTCAAATCCCCATCCAACATCCACCACCCTTCCCTTCAGCTCGCTTATCTTTCCGTTAACGCACTCGAACTGCGTGAAAACGCTGTTCACCAACTCTATCCCGTTTGCAAAGCTCTCAAGGCATGGACCAAACTCCGAGAAGTCCCCCATAGCCCAGACGTCCTCATGATACACTAAGTCACCTTTCTTAACCCCTAGTACCTCTGTGAGGAATTTGTAGTTGAGCTCTATGCACTTCTCCCTCCAGTATCCGTTGTTCGGATAGTCAAAGGAGTGCTGCCCTGCCATCATGAATCCTGTGAAGTGCTTTCCTGTGACTCCCACATTCTCTATGTCGCTGAACCTAAGGCAGATCTGCGGCACAACCAGAGGATTTGCAGCATACTCGAATCCCATATTGCCGTTTTCTATCCTCTGGAAATCCTGTATGCTTGCAATCGTGAAATATAGATCCTGGCGCCACCTGCTAACCACAGGGTATCTTGGAACTTCGGTGTGCCCGTTTTTCCTAAAGAACTCCGCATACTTCTTCCAGAACTCAACGTAGCTTATCTTCACCGGCTTTGCCTTGAAGAAGCTGTAGGCTTCATGCTCTCCGCACGCATCCCTCTTTTTTGTGCTCCAGAAGTTCTTGCCGCACTTTAAGCACTTGTATCTTTCGAATCCCTCCTTCCCGAAGAGCTCTACCCAGTAGTACTCCTTGTAACTCTTGCCAAACTCTGCCCTGAGCGAGTCCTTGTCAAGTTTTTCCACTTTTGGTATCATCCCTTCCACCATACCTTGCACTCTTTGCCGTAGAATCTGCAGAAGTTGCACTTCCACGACTCCTCTGTCACGACAGGCCTTGCGGGGCGCTCCCCGGTCCAGTAGCCCATCGCGTCAAACAGAATCTTATCGAAATCATCTTTATTATACTCTACGCTGACCGTGGCGAACTTCTCCCCGGTCTGCCTGTCAACGTAAGAGAGTTCCAGAGTGTCGCTTATCTGCGGGAGTTTTGCAATCTGCTCATATACCATCCCGTAAATGGTATTGAAGCCGCGTATGCCCTTGTCTATCCCGAGCAGATCTAGCTGCGAGAGGAACTTATCCGAAAGCTTCATCTTGGCTATGCCATATGCGTTGTAGAAGTTCTGGTAGGTGTAGTTTCCATTCTTGATATCATCGAGCAGCCTCCTGTATAGCATTATCTGAACCTTGTGCGTCCTCATAGTGGTCTCGCTTATCTCCCTCGCGTTCTTTGTGGATCCCAATTTTGCGTTGAGGGACTTTGTCTTGGTCTCAACTATAACCACCTTGCCCCCGACTTTGCGCAGCTCGTCTATCTTGCCTGATATCTTGAAGCCGTTTATCGAGCCGTAGACCTTTATCTCCCTGCCGATGCCCTTCTCGTTTAGGCTTTTGAGCGAAAGGTAGTTCTCATAAGCCTCTTTGTATAGGAAATCTGCGTAGCCCTGCGGTTCGATGCTAATAGTGGTTGCCACCTCGTCCTGGAGCTCCTTGTGCACCTTCTTCCCGCTCTTCATGGCCTCGGTGAACTCTCGCCCGTGGATGTAGCCAAGCTCCATCTGCAGCTCGCACCAGAACTGGCCGGCTATGTCGGTAGAAGAAATGCTGTTTTTCTTTAGCCTATCAAGCACGCCCCTCTTAGCATCCATGCAAGCACCATACTGGCATACAATCACAGCAAAAGCCTGGGCGATTGCCTTTCGCCCTCGTCACATCAGATTTCGGTAACTAAGCTTAATAGTCTTTGCGAGCTCTAATCCGCGACACTGTACCACAATACGAATGATATCAACGTCAAATGAGAATTGATGTATTCCGTTGACTGTTTTATCGGAATTCCCATCGATCGGTTTCATACTTTTCATCGTTATACTCGATGAGGCCTGCCTTTTTCAATGGGGTCATGCTTAGTGACATGTGATCCCTGATAAAGTTGTAGTAGATCAGGAGCATGTTCACCTGCAGCAGGCCCCTCCTGCAGCCTGCCATGCGGCTACCTTCTAAATCTTCTGCATCTCTTCGACCATCCTCTTCGCGGCCTCAACTGCCCTTTGCGCAGATGGTTTTATCCTCTGCTCTGCCTGTGAGTGGGTCATATCAGGGCCGGTGATCCCAAGAGCCACGGGTTTTCCGCGCTTTACTGAGATCATCGCAATTGCATTTGCTGTGGAATTCGCAATCAGCTCGTCATGCTTTGTATCCCCCTTTATCACCGCCCCTAGCATAACCACTGCGTCAATCTCCTTCTTTGAAAGCAGCGCATCCACAATAAGTGGCATGTCAAATACTCCCGGAACCTTTGAGATACAAAAAACCTCTATTCCAAGCTCCCCCGCTTTCTCAAGCGCTGCATCAAGCATTTTTAGCGTTATCTCATCATTGAACTGTGCGACAACAATCCCAATTTTAATAGCCATTACAATCACATATCCTGCTCCAAGAAATCTCATAACCTTTTCCTAGAGAGTGCGTACTTCCTGAGCACGTCGGTTTCGATGTTCACGATGTCTCCTACCTTTCTTGATGCAAGGTTGGTCACCTTCATCGTATGGGGTATTATTGCAGTCGATAAGAAATCCCTTCCGCAATCAACAACCGTAAGGCTGATCCCATCGACAGCTATCGATCCCTTACTTACTGCAGCCCAGTAGAGCTCCTTTGGAAGCTCTATCCGGATCATGGTCTGGTTTTTCTGCTTCTGGATTTTTGATATCTTGCCTGTTCCATCCACATGCCCGAGCACGAAGTGTCCTTCAATCCTCTGTCCCGGTCGCAGGCTCCTCTCTATATTGACCTTTGAGCCAGGTACAAGACCTCCTATATTCGTCCTTTTGATTGTCTCACTCATCACTTCGAAAGTCGCCATATCATTGCTGGTTCTTATCGCGGTTAGGCAGACTCCGTTGATTGCGACGCTGTCCCCGTCATGTAGCCCCAGGGAAGACTTGCCAATGGCTACGCTAAGTATCATTGCACTACCGTGCCTTTTCCCCCTCTCCACCTTGCCGACCTTGCCAAGGCACTCCACTATACCGGTAAACATACCGCTCCACGCACCAGTTAGAACTTAGAAAGATTGTCAGACCGCCTATCAATCGTCACAGCAAAAGCTCAGCGATTACCTCTGTCATCACTCGTATTTTTATTTGTTAATAAGATTAATAGACCTTATGCACTCTTTGCTTGATGATTTTGACCTGTTCATCTTCGACTGGGACGGGACGCTCAGCACATCCACGGCACTGGTTAGGGTGAGCCACTTCTTCAAAAGACGGTACAACCCCCAATACATACGGAGACACCTTGATGAGTTCAGGCAGCCAAAGAGGATAGACGCGCAGTTCAATGCCGAGCAGGCCCGAGCAGCTGACTTTGCATATACGATATACACTTTTTTCGTCAGGCCGAGGCTTAGGGAGGGCGCGATAGAGGTGCTTGAGACCCTCAAGAGAAAAAACAAGAAGGTAGCGCTCTTCAGCGACGGCGCAAGGCAGCGGGTGGAGAACGAGGTGAGGAATCTGGGAGTAGAAAAGTACTTCGATTTCATCGTCAGCGCCCAGACTCTAAACGCGTACAAGCCCAACCCCACCGGCATAGAAGCTGCGATAAGGGAGGCCAGCATCAGGAAAGCGAGAAGCCTCTACCTCGGAGATATGGCAATAGACATCTTCACCGCGAGGTTCGCAAAGGTGAAGTGCTGTGCAATAGGAAATGGCCTGGACCCCTACGATAAGCTGGTCGCATGCAAGCCAGATTACATCTTCCAGAGCACCCACGCCCTGCTTAAGAGCCTTGGGAAGGAGAAGTAGGACGGCAAGCTTTAAAACATTCAACCCCGCCCAAAACCTTTCCGCATCGGTGACACTCAACTACCTTAGCCGGCCTGTGCAAAACAAAAGATGGGAGGAATGGTCCTAATAGCAGGCTTCACAAACAATCTGGGCTACTGGCCATTCGAGCCATTCTTCAAGCAGACTTCCTGCAAAGTGAGGACAGGCAGGCTTCTCCTCGGCAAATCGCGATACCGATAGATTTATAAAGCAGAAACCACCTAATAAATTTGAGTAGGTAAAGCGTGTCAAAAGCGCTAATTCTACAGAGGAAAAATAAATATGGACAGAGACAGCGGTATGGGCAGAGACAGATATGAAAGAAGGTCAGGCGGAGGAGAAAGGAGAGGAGGAATGGGCATAAAGCCAAACTATTTCCTACCCAAGCCTGTGAAAGTGGGCGACGTGGTCGACGTAACAATCGAGGCGGTCGCATCCAAGGGAGACGGCATTGCAAAGAAGGACGGTTTCGTTATCTTTGTAGCAGGTGCAAAGCAGGGTGACACAGTACAAGTGAAGATCACCGATGTCAAGGCCAGGTTCGCAATAGGCGAGATGACCGGAACAGCAGCATCTGCACCAGCAGCGGCACCTGAAGAGCCTTCAGGAGAGGGCTCGGAAGAGTCTTCAGAAGAATCGGAAGAAGCAGAAGCATAATTTCTTCTCTTCTTTTTTATTTTTTTATTTTCTCCTTTTATTTAAAATCGAGGTAGCGCAAGCCTTCACTCAATGCATGCTTCTTATGCTCGCCTTTATCAATTCGCTCTGGCCGACGAAGTTCTTGTTGAGCGTCTCAAAATCCTCAGCGTCCATCGCCATCCAGACATTGTTCCTATAGTCTACGATCTCACCGAGGTATATGTCCTCGATGCTGTTTAGGTGGGCCATATAAGACCTCATGGTTTTCCTAAGTGACTCCTGCACAGTCAAGTCGGCAATCTGCATACAATCCCTAAGTCCGCTAATGTTTCTAACAAGTCCCAAAGCTATCTCTTCCACTTTTTTGTATAGCGCATGGTCAATTGACGCTATCTCCTCGGAAACCTTTTTGCCCATCGCTTCATAGTCAAATTTTTTAACGCTCCGGTCCCTTGCCAGCAAGGCCTCTGCGGCATCGCGCAGCGCATCAGGCAATCCGGAGGCTTCTATGCCTATCTGTTCATGGCATGACTGCTTCCACTTGACTATCCCCTGCCTGTTGTTGACGTATGTGACTGTGGCCCTGCTCCTCTCATCGTTTGTCGCTGTGAAAGGCTCGCCCTTTGGTCCCTCGCTTGCAATCTCGCTCTTGAGTGTAGGAGTCAGCGATACGACATAGTGGTTCACTCCCCCCTCAACAGACACCCTCTCGCCTGCCGACTGCACAACAATTTTCTCCCCATCATCCCCAAGCATGTACCATACGCCAGTACCTGATACCATATGGAAGTTAACAGAACCCGGATGCGAATGTCCGCCCCTTGCGTACCCCGGATTTGTAACAAGGAAGTTGTAAATCTCAACCCCCCTATACTCTGCAATGTAGATGCCACCTCTCTCATCTTTCTGTACTTCTGAAATCCTGAGCAGAGGTGCATCCTTCCTTTCCCCCTTGAGGGGTTCTGCGTACTTGAAATTGTATCCTAGGACGCTATCTCCGCTCGCCCAGATGGCTATTGCCTTAATTCCACTGCCTGTTGCCTTAAGGTCAAATACCCTCGTGCCATTGAAGATTATCTGATAAGTGGTATCATGCCACCAATCTGATACCCTCTTTGCCACGAACAATTCCGGTTTCTGCCCCGATCCGATCGCCCTGGCCTCACCGAACTCTGGCGCAATCCTTTGCCTCGCACTGCCCTGCATTTGATCAAGATGCTTCTAATTTGGCATTTTAAATAGCTGCCTCATTGTTCGTCTAATTAGAAGCTATGAGAAGAAGATAAGTGGCAGCGGCTAGCCTTGCATTACACAGCCCTGAAGAGTTTACCACGCATCCACTCCGCCCCGTATCTCTAGAGCATAGAAGGCATAGACTTAGGGTTGCTCCTTCCGGCCTGGCCCGGTTCGAATATGCAACTACCACTAGAGGCGAAACATCGACGCTTCAGCGTGGGCTCCGCAGCACCGTGCAACACTCGACTAGCATTAGGCCCGCCTGAAGGGGATTTGCGGATGGGAAACCCCTAGCTTCCCGCCCTGCTGCCAATACTATTTGCGCTCAAGCATTTAAGAAGTGTTGGTTTTAGCGGAACTGTGCAATTATACGAAAGTGTAGTTGAGTTATTTATAGTCTAAAGTGCCAGCACATCATGGGTACATGACAAAGAGTGCACTTCATATTTATGTGAAGAAGAGCTCCGGAAAGGAGTACGTCTACGGCCAAGTTAACGGCGTGGAGAGATACCTCTATCCCAAGGGTGGGTTGCAAAAGCTCAACAAGAAAAATCTGATGCGACTAGTCGAGGCGCTAAATGCGAAGGAAGGTTTTGAACTAAAGGAGAACAAAAAGGCCAGAAACCAGCTCCTCTCGCTCTTTTCAGGGGCAAAAAGGCCAAGCACTCAATAGTAGAATGCTTTATTAACCTTAGAAGCGATATTATTTGAGGGTTTTCTGTGGATACAAACTACGAGAAGCTACTGGACAGGGCGTTCGCCAAACTGCCCAGCCTATCTGCTGAGAACGTCGATTTCAAGATCCCCGTCGCGGACTCGATAGTGCAGGGGCCCAAGACTGTGCTCAAGAACTTCGGACAGATTGCAGATGTAGCGAGGAGGGACAAGGAGGATATAGCAAGGTACATGACCAAGGAGATGGCAGCACCGGTGGTGGTGGAAGAGCAGAGGCTGATAATCAGCGCGAAGGTGAATCCCGAAGTGGTGAACGCAAAGATTAAGAAGTACTTCGAGGTATATGTCATCTGCAAGGAGTGCCACAAGCCCGACACCCACATCGAATCAGTCACAAGGGGCTTCCTCACAATAGTGTGCGAGGCCTGTGGAGCAAGGTACACAATCAAGCATTCTTAGTGTTTTAATGAGTTTCCAGAAAAAGAACCAGAACGTTGAGTACAGCACTCCCATGCCAAGGCCTGACGAAGTCATAGGAAGCGTGAGGAGGGCTCTCGGGGCATCGAAGTTCGAGGTTGCATGTTCTGACGAGAACATCAGGGTCTGCTCCATCCCGGGAAGGCTAAAGAGGCGTTTTTGGGTGAAGGAAGGGGACGTGGTGCTTGTAAAGCCCTGGGTGGTGCAGAGCAACGAGCGCGGGGACATAACATGGAGATATAGCATAATGGACAAGGAGAAGCTCAAGGGTAGGGGTATAAAGATACCCTGACTAGCCAACCATCTTGCTAAGCTGCTGCCTCACTATATCACTGTATATCCCGTACCAAGTTGTCTTGTCCCTCTCGATCCTGGCCCCAGGTATGCGTTTTAGCTCCTTCATCATCTTCTTTAGCTGCTCCATGTTCTTCTTGGCTTCAAAAGGGTTATCTGGTTTATCAAAGGCACGTGGCATCTCTATGTAGCGATCGCACAGGCTGTTCATGTTCTTGATCCCAAACTCTTTTTGCAGCTTCTCTGCATTCATATCGCCCATAAGGACAAGAAACACCCTAGGATTTTCCTGGTGCATTATCTCCATCTTTCGAACCTTGAGCAACTCCTTTTGCCTTGCAAATTTCTGCCTTGCCTGATCCCCATGTATCTCCTTTCCCCGTATGTGCTCGAAACCCTTTGCCTCTATCATGAGGATTTTATTTCTTGTAACCTGATCGTTTTCGCCTCTCTCCCTTATTATCGCGTTCAATCCC
This sequence comes from Microcaldota archaeon, assembly GCA_028867435.1. GTDB lineage: Archaea > Micrarchaeota > Micrarchaeia > Micrarchaeales > CABMGC01 > JAGWGI01. The sequence continues at coordinate 32,925 of JAGWGI010000004.1, forward strand.
AGATCTATCCTGCAAATCCTGCCAATACTCTCTATGTAAAAAGGAACCGGCTGGTAAAGGAGAGAAAAACCGGTGCGCATTGCAGCCTCGCTTATCTTCATCTCTACTACGCTTCTAGGGCGAGCGTTTGTCTTGCCGGTTATTATGTTGCTCCCCGAAAGCAAAAGCCTGTTTGACTCAGGCGCGATTTTCGCGATAATGTCTAGGGTCTCCTTCCTCTGAATCTTGCTCAAGAATCTTGGGGAATTAGGTGCATCGGTGTAGAGCTCAAGCAAGGTGGCTCCTCGCCCCCGCCTCCTTGCCCCAGAGACGCCTGTGCGCATATGAAATATTTGATTGAAAACCTTATAAGCTGTATGTCTTATTTTTTCCAGTCACGTAGTCGTACGCACCTTCAGGATCAGTTTCGAACCTATATTTTCTCTGGAAGTATTTGGTTATGTTGTAGACGTCCCTTCGCAAAAACATCATCGCGTTAGGGTGCTTTGCGATCACAGCCTGTCCGAAATCAATCATGTAGGGCACTGCATCCTTCATCAAGATATTGTACTCGCTCACGTCCGCATGGACAAGCTCGTATTCGTAGAGCTTCTTGATGTCCTTTATTATCGCCTTCAGAACCCGCTTGGGGTTCTCGACAAAAACGTCCTTGAGCTTGGGTGCAAGGTTGTCTGAGTCGCCAAGGAACTCCATCGCGAGCACGTTGCCAGCGAAATAATAAGGAATGGGGGCGTGAATCTTTGCCGCATGGGCGATCTTGAGGTTACCGAACTCCTTTTTGCACCACTCGTTGACTATCCAGAAGAGGCTTTTCTTTATCTTCGGGAAGCGCGGGTCACCTATCATGTACTCAACCCTGTTGTGGAAGCTAGATGTCTCTATCCTGAAGATCTTGACCGCAACGTATTCGGCTTTCACCTCCTCACCTGCATTTCCGAGATAGACGTTTCCCTCCTTCCCTTTTGCTATTATGAACCTGAGCGCAGAGATTATCTTGTGCGTGAAGAGTTTGCTGAGCATCATCATTGTCCTGTTGTCGAAGACACCCTCCTCTATCTTGAGCTGCTCGCTGAGCATATAGTCCTCCCTGCCAGACCTCTTCCTCTTGCTCACCCTGCGGGCCATAAAATCAAGATATACGATAAGTCTGCTTCTAGAGTTATAAAGCAATTGGATAGGCATTTATGTTTTAATGGGGTAATGGCACAGTATGCAGCCTCCTAAGATAATCATAGACAACAGGGAGAGGAACCTTGACATAATACAAGGCCTGGAGGAAAGCGGGGCGATGCTCACTTTTGCGCAGCTCCCTGTGGGAGACTACATACTGTCCAACAGAATCTGCATCGAGAGGAAAACCACATCTGATCTGGAGGGATCGATAATAAATGCGAGGCTCTTCGACCAGCTAGAGAGGCTCAAGGCGAGTTTCGAGAAGCCCATGGTAATCATAGAGGGGAACGGATTCAGGCTAGGGAGCAATGTCATACTCGGAACCGCCCTGAAAGTCTACATAGACTACGGTATACCGATCCTCTGGTCGAATGACGCGATGGAAACAGCTGACATTCTCGCCGCCATATCCCGCAGGGAGCAAGAGCACAAGCAGCACGAGCCCAGGATTTCAGGTTTGAAGAAGGCACATTCGGAAGGTGAGTGGCAACTACTTATTCTAAGCTCAATACCAGGGGTCGGGCTGAAGCTCGCCAGGAACCTGCTGGGCCGCTTCAAGAGCATAAGAGGCATAGTCACCGCAGACATCAAGGAGCTCACCGAGACTGACAAGATAGGCGAGAAAAAGGCTCAGAGGATATACCAGATACTCAACGCCGAGTATGGCTCAGGGGAAAAATAATCAGGAATCAAGTATCGGAGTTATGGCAACCCTTGGCGCGATCTCTTTGCCCGGCACAAGCCCCACGAATCTGGGATTTTTTACATTCGCTATGCCCATGAACTCTCTTGCAACCCTCCTGCTGCTTGCAAGGCAGAGAAAATAGGAGGAGCTTGCAATCCCGCACTCCCTTATCGCGTTTGAGACGTTCATCTTTCCACTAACAAGCATCAGGATCTCCTTTGCAACGCTTTTCGATCTGAGAATGCCCTCATGGCGCCTTACCATTGCGCCAAGATACGCCGGTAGTAACCTTGGATAGATCTCAGCTCTTGCATCGAAGAGCTCTACGAAGCCCTCCTTTTGGGAGAGCTCAGCTGCGTATTTTATCAGCTCTGCTATGCCCATCTCCGAGGAGCCTGTAAAGCACACTGGCGTGCCGAGTTTAACTAGAGACATTGCCATTACCAAAAGTATCGTGCGAATAGGGTGCAGACTAGAGAAGATTAGACATTGAGGGTAAAGTACCCCTTTCCAATGCTCCGGTGGCGGTTCCCATACACTATAGTGTGAAATCTTGATTATATAGTCCTTCTCTCCAACTTCGCCGCGCCATATGAAAACGGTTATATTTCTTTCCGAGCATATAATATATGGCTTTTTATTAAGCCTGTTTTGAGTGATTAGATGAGTCAGTTCGGTGTGCAGTTGCACACAAAACCCGCGCGAAAGCTATCGGGTTCGGGAAAGGGCAAGGTGTCTGGCAGGCACAGGAAGAGATACGAGGTCGGGGGGTACTTCATAGCCACGAAGCTTGGCGAGAAGAACGTAATAAAGCATGTAAGGGAAAGGGGAAGCACAAAGAAGGCCAAGCTCCAGCATGCAGGTTTTGCTAATCTGCTCACCAAGAACGGATACAAGAAGGTAAAGATAACTGCCGTCCTTGAATCAAAAGATAACAGAAACTTTGCAAGGCTCACGATAATAACCAAGGGTGCCGTGATCGACACAGAGCTTGGGAAGGCGATAGTAACCAACAGGTCTGGACGCGAAGGTAACGTCAACGCTCGCCTACTGTAGTGGTGGCAATGCCTGCAAGAGTATACGTAGCGCAGATCTCAAAGCAGCAGGAACTGCGCAAGCTGGTTGCATACGACCCGTACCTAGACAATGCATTAAAAGAGGAAGACCTAAGCAAGATACGCGACGATGAGATGGCAAACATCATATTCGCAAGGCAGGACTGCGTGATAAAGGAGGGGGCAGCTCTCAACCTCGAGAGGGAAAAGGTATATCTCTACATAAGCGCGACTGACGAATTCCTGGAGAAAGCCGACAAAAAGCTCAAAGCCCAAATTGAGGGAATTGAGCGCGCGGATCAGGAGATAGAGCAGAAGATAATAGCTACGATAAACGAGGAGCAGTCAAAGGCCGAGAGCGGTTTCGGGTTCATATTCGGCTGATATAATGATGCACTTCCTTAGCGCAGATGATGTTTCCAAACAGCAGGTGGAGGAAATATTCAAGATTGCCGACGAGCTCAAATTCGGGAAGACGGGACTTGAGCTAAAAGCCGGTGCAATAGCAGTTCTGCTGTTTGAAAAACCTTCCACAAGGACCATGATCTCATTCGAGGTCGCGATGGCGCAGCTTGGCGGCAACTTCATCTACGTTGATTCTAGGACCACGCAGCTATCAAGAGGAGAGAGCTGGGCCGATACCTCCAAGGTCATGAGCAGCTATGTAGACTTCATAATCCCAAGGCTGTTTAGGCACGACGATTTGCTCGAGATAGCCGCAAACTCCTCGGTGCCAGTGATAAACGCACTCACCGACCAGGAGCATCCCACTCAGGCCCTCGCAGACATCTACACGATAAGAGAGATAAAAAAGAGTCTCAAAGGCCTCAAGATTGCGCTGCTGGGCGATATAGGCAACAATACCTTCAATTCGCTGATGATGATTGCCACAAAGCTGGGGATGGAAGTGGCGCTAATCGGGCCCAAAGGCTATTACCCCAACGCCAAGTTCCTCACCAAGGCGAAGGAGTACGGAATAGCAAAGGTCTATGACTCCATAGAAGAGGGGGTAGAGGGGTCAGACGTGCTCTACACCGATACGTTCATAAGCATGGGCGAGGAGACCGAGGCCACCTTGAGAAGGAAGCTCTTCATGCCATACCAGCTCAACTTAAATGTTCTTGCGCTCGCAAACCCCAAGGCGGTAGTGATGCATCCGCTTCCAGCGCACAGGGGTGAGGAGATAACCGCAGAAGTGATCGACGGAAAGCAGAGTGTTGTCTTCCAGCAGGCAAAGAACAAGCTGCTGATTGAGAAGGCGATAATACTCTACATTGCAGGCAAGGAGCTCTAGGACCTCCCCCTGAAGTATTCCTTCATCATCGTCTTAAATCCGCCATCATGTTCTTTTTTCAGGGCCTTCTTCAATTCGCCTAAGGTGCAGAACTTTACAGATATTATCTCCTCTTTGTCTATTTTTAGATCACTAATCTTGTAGTCGCCCTTCACTTCGTAGAGCGTGGAAAATCTATCGTTCCTATGGCCTTTATCCCCACTTACTAAATGTTTCTTTGTTATTCTTTTGAATCTGTTGCGTGCTATTCTTATACCAAGTTCCTCTTTTGTCTCACGCATGGCCCCGTCCAAATAAGACTCATTGAATGGAAAGTGGCCTCCAGCCGAATAGTCTAGAAATTTGGGAAACCCATGCTCTTATCGTCCCTCGTCTGCACGAGCACCTCCCCGAGCCTGTTCACCAATAGTACCCCAACTTCCCTATGCAGCATTCCACCTGCATGGTTTTTACGCACATGCCTGCCTATTACTCTATCATTCTCGTCGACTATCGCTATAATCTCTTTAGGATCATGGGGCGTGCTATTCATCATTCTCCCCAGACATCAGCCTTGATATTTTTCTTGTCAACTCCAAGAGAGATCAGCGCAGCTTCTATTGCTTTTGTGAACTTGAGCGGCCCGCAGATATAACAGGTCCTCTCAGCTGCGTCTAGGACGTGGCGCTCTATCATCTGCGCGTCTATGTGCCCGTGCTCGCCCTGCCACCGCATGTCTTCATCTGTCTCCTGCCTTGTCACAGATACTACGTAATTAAAGTGCATAGACTTCTTGTAGTCCTCAAGCTCCTGCTTTCGTATTATTTCTTCCGGGTGCCTTATGCTGTATATAAGTTCAACATCGGTATCGTACTTCTTTTCCCCTATCAGCCTGAGCATCGAGAGGAACGGGGCAAGCCCAGTGCCTCCTGCCACGAAGAGTACCTTTTTGTTCTCTGCGGGTGTGTACTTAAACTGGCCGTAGGGCCCCGTCACAAAGTATACATCTCCAATTTTCGCGTCATCGAGCTTTGAAGTGAACTTCCCATGTATCATGCTTATCGCGAACTCAAGCTCCGTGTCATCGGGCCTTGAAGCGAGGGAGAACGCCCTGCCAATCTCCTCACCAGTCTGCGGATTTCTGTAGTGGAGCATTATGAACATCCCAGGATCAAAGCTCAGAGTGGAGCCGTCCTGGGCCCTGAACCTGAAAAGTGTAACGTCAGGCGTCTCTTTGGCTATCCCAGATATCACATAAGGCTTCTTGTTTATCATAAAACCAATCCGATTAAGGGCCAACAATATATATTACTTTTCTGTTCTACTCCACGTCCCTGAATGCGTCGTAGACGTCCTTCCAGTTCAAGGCCCGCCTCTGCGCCCTGTCCTGCGCCTCAAAGATCATCACGTACTTGGACGCTGTGACCTTGTTCACGTTGCATTTACGCTCCACATAATTAACGCTAGGATCCTGATCGTAGGCTCTGCGCAATGCCTTCACATCCACCCTATTGGGCCTTGCATTCTTTGCCTCGTGGCTATCTAGGTTTGCCCGCTGCTTAGGCGTAAGGCTGAGCGTATAAACACCTAGAATAGTATTGTGCTTGCAAGGTATAAATACTTTCAATTGGATTTGTAGATAGTATGAAACTAGACCAGCTTGATCTCAAGATACTAAGGCTGCTTCAGGATCCTGAGATGCTCACCCCCAAGCTCACAAAGATAGCAAAGTCCGTGGATTCGACCAACGCCACCATATACAGAAGGATAGAGGTTCTCAAGAAGGAAGGGGTAATAGTCGGTCACACCACGCAGATCGACATGAAGCTGGTGGGCAAGAACATAGAGGCATTTCTCTGCGTTCGTCTTGTAAAAGGGGTAGAAAAGGCCGAAGCAGATAGGATCACCAGGAAAATTTCAGAACTGGAAGGTATCGAGGCCGTGTATCTTCCTATAAGCCACTGGAACTATCTTGTAGTAGCAAGGTTCTCCAATATAGAGCAGCTAAACAAGCTGGTACAGGAAGAGCTGCGCAAGCTGCCGATAGAGGAAGTTGAAGTCGAACTGCTTTCAAAGACTGCAAAAGAAGGCGCAACGATCTCAAATTTGGATAGGTAGCTAATTGCCGCCCAGACCCTCAACTATCCTCTCGAACTTCTCCACTGACTTTATCACATCCTTTAGCTTCGGGTTTATGCTGTATCCGAGCCCGTAGCCCCTGTCCGTCCTGATGTGCGTTGGTTCGAGCACGTTGAGCTGCATCGAGAGGTCTCTTAGGGTTATTATCAGGGTCTTTCTTGTGAACTTTCCTCCAAGCTTCTGATAGAGCTCTCTTGTAGTCCTTGGGGACTTTTCCATAAGCAGTTTGAGGACCGCATAATTGGGTCTACTGAGCAATTTTCGTACTTTCCAGATTTCGTCCTGTTCCCTCTCCTTTCCAACCATAGCTATACATTCCCATCAAGTTATATAAAGATATATTTATTTTAGAGCGAGAAACTATTGTCTAATTTTTGCATTACTTTTAGAAAGGTATAAAAGGATTGTTCTATATATCATAGTATCATAATATATACTTAAGTAATCAAATTGATATTATGAAATACTTTCCTTTCCTGGCATTTAGGAATAAGCGGGTGCCCGAAGGCAGAAGTAGCGCCATTAGCTTCAGGCTTCTTCGGGAAAACCTCACCTCGGTTTACGAAAAAGTGGATTTTCCCATAACCCACACGATAGGCAGAAGCAGCAACCTGAATCTTTATCTGGTGGGCCAAGAGCTTGGAGAATTCAGCACGCAGGCTTTGCAGAAAATGGGGGTTGCAAAGGCTAAGGTGATAGACCTGATGTCCCAGACCTGCGGGGTTTCCCTTCCAGAGAGCATGGAGAGGGCAAAAGGGATTGCATTCTCAGACTTGTCCAAAAGTCTTGGCCTTGAGCTCTCAGAAAAGCTTGCCTTGGCAGTGGCCCACGACACTGCGGGTTACGGTCCCCTGAGCCTGCTGCTGGAAGACAAACAAAATATAGAGGAGATTGAGATTAACACCCCAGATTCCCCAATCTACATCTACCACTGCAGGTACGGAAGATGCAAAACCAACTTGAAGTTCGAATCAGAGCAGGCGTTCCGCCAGTCTATAAACAAGCTGCTCTATGATACCGAAAAAGAGCTCAACGACTCGACACCAATAATTGACGTCCAGGTGGGCGGGGCCAGAATTCACGCGCAGATAAGACCTTATGCAGTAAATGGTGCATGCGCAACTATAAGGCTGGGGGACAGAAAGGAGAGTGGTTTAGCATATCTATCTAAGAAGCACGTAGCAAATTTCGATACCCTTGCATACCTCTGGCTGGCTTTGGAATCGAAAATGAACCTGGTGATATCAGGGGCTCCAGCATCTGGGAAGACCACACTACTCATAGCACTCCTCTGTTTTGTGCCAAGGTATAGCAAGGTCATAACCATAGAGGAAGATGTCAACGAGCTTAAATTCTATTCAAATGTGATAAGCACGGTGTCGCTTCAGGGATCGCGCTACGGCAATTCTGTAGGAACTAGGGAGCAGGTGATAAACTCACTTAGGATGAGGCCCGACCTGCTTGTTGTTGGAGAGATTCGCGGGGCTGAGACCAAGGAGCTTTTTGGCGGGGCGAATTTCGGGATACCCTTCATGACAACTATGCATAGCAACGACGGTGGTATCTCGATAATCAAGAGGATGCTGACCAGGCCGATGAGCGTGGAGCCTGAAGCTATAAGCTCTATGGATATTTCGGTACAGATGAGCCACAAAGACATTGAATCAAGGCAGATCGACGAAATGACAGAGTACAGGTGGCTGAGCAGGGCAGAAATTCTGGGTGGGGGGATCCAAGTAGGCGATGACATGGTGAAACTGGATACGATCCTCACAAATTCCTCGATCAACCCCAGGGCTCTCGCGGAATCAAAGGTGATCCAGAAATATTCAAAAATAACCGGCGTATCCAAGGCCAAAGCGCTAGAGGAGCTGCGAAACAGGTCAGAGTTTCTTTCTAAACTAGTCTTGCAGAGCAGGCCCACCCTAGAGTTAATCGAAGCAATACAGAGCTACTGGGTGCCTAAATGAGAAGCGAGATAGTAACCACACTGGCCTGCTCCTGTCTCCTCTCCCTGTTTCTAATTTATCTCAACCGCCCGGCTCCACTCACGACCATGATTATGCTTGGGTCCCTTTCGACCCTCTTCTGCTTAACAGTGCTCATGCTCCGCAGGTCTGTCATCCGCTCCTATGATAGCAATCTACTCTGCGAAGACCTTTTTGGCTTCATAGGCCGCATAGCGCACTACAAATCCTGTGGGGTCACTACCCCAAACTCGATTTCGAACTCGATTGCACAGTCACATACGGCAAAGACAAAGGGCGCATTCCTCAGAATATTGCGCATGATAAGGCTGGGAGAGGATTTCCAGTGCGCTTCAATGATTGTATTAGCCTCCCTAGGCTCCCCCTACCAACCGATCAGCATCGGAGAATCGCACATCCAGCTACAGCAGGCATTCAACTCTTATAGCGAAATGAAGCGAAGCAGGGCTTCTACAGCGCTTGACACCCTTCAAAGAGGCGCAACAATAAACATGTTCCTCTCAACAATACTGCCCTCTTTCCTGCTTTTCATATTTGTCGGCTCTGCAGTGCTTTCAGAATCTGGGGGCAGCATTATTGCGGTATCCATAGCCCTATTGATACTGGTTCCACTGTTCTATGCATTTAGCAATGCTATTTTTGTACGGGGATTTATTGAAGTTACAAGATAGGATATCGCAATTGCTGGCCAGCACAAGATATTCGCAGCCAAGCCCTGCAATACTCGTGGAAAGCGTGTTCCAGAGCTACCTGGCCTGCGGTAAACCGATAAAAGCGCTCGAATCCGCAATTGCCGCCTGTCCAAGTTATAAGTGGCTTAATCCAATTCTCGCAAGGTGGAAGATGGGTGACTTTTCATATGATAAGGAAGGGATGACCGACGAGCTTGGGGAATTGCTTGGGATAATAACTGTTGGTGCTTCCAGCGGCGCGCGAATAAAAACTGCACTGGAGAATCTATGCGCAAATCTTGCCTTGAGCAGCGAATTAGATAGAAAGATCAAGGGGAAGGTAAATGGCATGCAGACTATTTCCATGGCCGGCTTGGTTTTCTTCTTCCCAATATTTGGCGGAATAACCGCGACAATAATGCAAAGCACCATTTCGGGCCAGCAGTCAGTCACAATCTCGCACTACATGGTGCTTGCCGGAATCGGATACGTCCTCCTGATGCTGCTTCTCAACACCCTTATGACCAAACCAGACAAAAGCAGAGCCTCTCTGGCTAGATCTGTGATCCCCCCATTCCTGTTTTCCATGGCCCTCGAACTGCTTACTTACCATCTTGCATCTTACGCTATATAGGTGAAAAAATGAGCATACGAATACATCCAGCATTCCTGACAGAAGGGAAGGCGATACTCGCAGTTGCGAGGTCGATGAAGGGACAGGGCTCCTTGGAGTACATAATGATGCTTGCTGCCGCAAGCCTTGTCATAGCCGTCGCGCTTGCAATGGTGGTAAAGCTAAAAGGAGCTGCGATATCCAACATGACCTTGAATGGAACGTCCATGAGCGTATCTGGCGCCATCTCACACGAGCTCTCCTCCATAGGGGCAAACGCGGTGTGAACGTTGAGAGCCCAGCTATCTTTCGAATTTCTTGTCTACCTCTCCCTAGCTGGGCTATCCCTTCTGTTTTCCGTCTCCCTGCTCAGCACAAGTTCCCACTCCATATACAATAAGGCTGGCTACTACTGGGCATCCGCACTTGCTTACAAGATAAACGATGCCATATTATCTGGCCCATACTTGAATTTCAGCACGTTTCTTCCGCAGGGAATGTGCAATTCCTCAATAAATGGAGCGGTTCTGCATACGGAATATGGGGACTTTAACATTGCGAGCAAGGTTCTGGCAGAGGGCAAAGTTTTCTGCCCCGATGGTACAGAGGCGAATTTTGAAATGGGCTTCGCCAACGGCACAAGGCTGATCAGGGTGTAGCTATGTTCCTGCAGGTAAGCGTAGAGGTGCTGTTATCGATGTCCGTGGTACTTGCAGTAGTACTCTTCGCAGCCGTGATGATGCACAGCATGCAGCACTATTCAGATAGCTACAAATCAGCGCTCTCAAATTATTCATGCGAATCAGAGTCTTATCTGCAAGGCCTATACCGTACATGCTCATTGTGCATAATCTGGGAAAGTGGTGGTAGTGCATGCTAAGAAATAAAGGAATGCTTGTGTCCCTGGACCTGCTAGTATCGCTTCCGGTGATTTCCGCCTCACTACTGCTAATATATCATGGTCTGGCAGGCGGCCTTTTGCAGGTGCAGGCCATTGCCAAGTCCCAAACTGCAACTCTTAACCTATATGAAAAGTCGCAGGTGGCAATCTTGCTAAGCCAGCAAGCCACTCTAAATCTTTCCGGTTTCTCTCTCTACCTATCCTATCTCAACTCTGGCGGCCTGAACTTCTCACTAATCGCCCAGTATCCGAACTTTACTTGTCCCTACAGTAGCGTATGCCGAATAATCGTTCTCAGGGGCAAGGCTTACTTTATGGTGGCTAAATGAAGATGCAGACCAGCTTGGAATTCATAATACTGCTAAGTGCGGTGAGCATGCTAAGCCTTTTTGTCATTACCTCATACAAGACCAGCATAATTGGCAATGAGAAGATATTAGGTTCACTGTTACAGAACGGTACGCCAAGCCACAATGCAAGTGCAGGGGCTGTGGCGCAGAATATCTTGATGGACTTCTATATGCCCACAAGCTCCTACATTGGAAAGCCAAATAACATGCAGTTTGCAATCTTTGGCTGTGGCAATGGAAATTTTTCAATAAGTTTCCATTCCACTTCCATCACAATTCCAGACAATTCCCTACAATCAAACCTATCCGGACTTGGTTTATACTCACTATACTTCACCCCCATGTATTCCGGTTACGATACAATAAACGCATCTGGGATGATTTCCTGCGGCAACCTCACCAGAAAGATATCCTCAAGCCTTATCACCTATGCAATTGTCCAGAATTCGGCTCCGTCAAACGGCTTCCCTCAAGTCTCTGCACTTATATCTGGCAGAAACGAGTCAGTAGCCTACAAGATACGCAGTACCTCCAGCCTGATGGGCATGGAAGAGAGCAACCATTGTACTGAGCGCAATGTCTACGGGGTGCTTCCTGACAGCGCACAGTGCGGAATAGGCTCCTGGGGCTATTCAGTATTCTCCGAATACTGCTATACCGAGAGTAACTACTATACTATGACCTACTGTGTCGATCCAACTCCTATCAACTATTCTATCGGGATGATAAGCCAGGATTCCTTGCTTGCCTATAAATTCAACCTTACAATCTCCTCAGGTGACTTCTCGGCAGAGGGGCAAATATCTAATAGTTCTAACGAAACAATGTACTCAAGAGGGCAAGCTGTAGGCTATGCTAAGGTCATCAACATATCCTTACTCGGCAACCAGCCCAACGCATATTTCCTGATAGGCAAGTCAAAAACCAATCTTACAAGTCCCAGCGCATACCAGAACTATGTCCAGGCAGAGAACAACATGTATGCCACTATGGGCTTCTATAACGGTTCCTATGTCTCTACCGACACGCAATCCATGCTCGAAGAGTCTGTCAGCGCATATATCCAGGCCCTTGATACTCTTCTGAACACAACAGAAAGCCCAGTCGCCTGCAGGCTCATGGAAAATACTTACGCATGCAATCCCGAAAGCCCCTTCATGTACCTGATAAATTCTACTTTGAAAGGGGTGGGCTCGAACTCTACTGCGGAGTATCTCGGCTCAGTGGTAAATGTCAGGGAAGGGTGATCAAATAAAAGCTCAATTCGCATTCATAGAATCATTAATCTCCCTCGTCCTTGTAATCACTTCCCTATATTACATCTCCATGGGCATTAGCAATGCGGTATCTGCATGGTATTCAGGAAAGCAAGAGCTCTCCGCCAATGTGGCCATATACGATTTCTCCTACGAAACTGCACAGAACAGCTCAATGAACTCCTGCATTTCCTCAATTTTTTCAACCCCGAATCAGAGTTGCATAAATCACTACATCTCCGAATACAAGAAAATCTACGGAATCAACTTGCTTGAACTAAAGGCGCCCAGGGCAGCATTTGGAGACCAGGTAAAGCACGGGGTAACGGGCTGCCTTGCATTTAGTGAAAGCAATTCAATCGAGCCATTATGCATAATCATAGGTGTATAGATGTCGGCTTATGGCATGTTCCTCCTCATAACTGCGGTTTCCTGTGTAATTTTGGTCAGTGAAGTCTATGGCAGCCTGCAGTCTCTATCAAGCATCCAAATCGATTACAGTTCCCTTGCCTCAATTGTAAGGTTAGGATATCTTCACTCCACATCCCTTTCGTCTAATAATTCAACATACTCCGAATATCTCCTCGAGATGGATTCCCAGGGAATTTCATACACTCAAAACCATGCATATGCAGGAGGTTACGGAAACGCTAAAAATACCACATGACTTAAGACTAATAAACCCCAAGCTCAATATCATCTCATGAAATATGCCCTCCTTTCCGACTCCCATGACAACCTTACAAACCTCCAGGGAGCAATAAGGATCGCAAAAGGGCTAAAACCCAAAGCCCTGATCTTTCTGGGTGATTTCTCAACATCCGCATCTTTCGACTGCCTTTCACAGGCAGGGTTGCCGCTATACTTCGTTTTCGGCAATGTCGAATCCGAAGTGGAAAAGATAGTAAACAAGGCAAAGCTGATGGATAACATCAGATTTGGAATGGAGATACTGGAGTTCCGTCTCGACCAGAGGAATATTGCAATATGCCACAAGCCTGAGCGCGCATACGAGCTTGCATTCTCAAAGAATTACGATGCCGTGTTCCATGGTCACACCCACAAGGCAAAATCCGAGATGGTTGGGAATACCTTGCTTGCAAATCCGGGAGAGATATTTGGAAGACTAGGGAATCCAAGCCTCGGAATCTACGATTCAGCAGAAAACAGTATCAAAATAATAAAATTCTGAGCCGTCTATCCAAAAGTATTTTTATTGTGTAATGCAAGAAAGATGCGATAAGATGCCAAAAGAGCCCTATGCAGAATTTGCATATTTCTACGATAAGACTATCCCAGACAAGTGGTATCTTGGCTACTATAGAGTCATAAAAGGCCTCTTCAACAACCTCAATCCAAAGCCAAGAAGAATACTGGAACTAGCATCCGGAACAGGCCGCATGCTTAAGTTGCTATCAAAAGGTGGCTACGATGCAGAAGGGCTTGACCTCTCTAAAAGCATGCTGAGCGCAGCCCGCAAAAAAGGTCTGAGAGTGCATTATGGCAATATGCTTAGATTTAAACTCAAAAAGGAGTACGATGCAATTCTATGCCTGAATTACTCTCTTAATGAAATAAAAAGCGCCCGGGATTTAAGTAAGGTCTTCCAAAATGTAAAGGAGCATCTTGCACCAGATGGCGCTTTCATATTCGATATTGAGACTACAGAATCTGCGGGGATTGGTAACAAAAAGGTAGAGGTGAGTACAAGCGAATCTGGAGGTCTAATCATAACATTCTCTAACGTCGCCAAAGGAAGCGCCAGGAAAATAACATTCGATGTTTCAGATAAGTATTCCAACGGGAAACGCTATCATGTAGAAATAGTGACGAGGGCGTACCCAAAGAAAGAAATAATGCAAATATGTCGCAAGAACGGCCTCAAGATGCGCAGTATAAAATCTAAGTACGACAACCTCTTCATTTGCATAAATCCAAGAAGTTCTACAGCTCTATAAACATTGGCTTCCTGTTGCGCATAGCTTGTTCTATAACCTCTTTCACATCCTTTTCCACTATGGCATTGATGAAGATGGCATAGCCAAGCATGTGTGCCTTTTCTAGGTTCTTAACACCCCTGAGATCTGCCCCTAGAAAGTAGGTCCCACCAAGGAATGCGCCATCGAAATCAGAGCCATTAAGCTTGGTCCTGTTGAAATAAGTATTGCACAGGTAGGAGTTCTTGAATAGAGCATCTTTGGCTTCGGCATCTTCAAAGTTTGCACCCCTGAGGTCAGTCTTTTCGAATTTTACACCATTAAGAGCAGACCTATTAAATTCCGCATCGCGCATGTAACTACCATCCAAAGCTCCCCCCGTAATTTTTGATTCTATCAGCGAAACATCACGCATGTCCAGATTCTTTAGGGCGAGTCCCTTGAGGTTCATCGAAACCTGAAAATCTGTTTTGGAGAAATCTTTTCTCCCCACATTTATCTGCCTCAAGAATTCTTCCTTTCCCACCTGTTTCGCAACTTTTTGCATGAGCTCACCAATAGAATGTCATTTCTTTATCAGGATAGCATCCCTTTCTCCTTAAGCGATTCGTATATGTGGCTGTATATAGCGTGGGTGGCACAGTTCTTGTATCCACCCTCCATCCCCAGCCTGTAATACATATACCTGTCATACACGCACCCCCCGCGGCATTTTGCAAACCATGGGCAGCCCTTACACATTTCCAAGCTTTTCAACTGCTTGCCTATCGCAGCCCTTTGCTTTTCCACTGTAAATACCTCGTCAAAGGAGTCAATTTCGTTTATCCTTGTGATCAGATGCTCCGAATTTGAATACGCCCTTGGATATTTGTCACAAGGCTGGATTGTACCATCTGGGTATAGAGTAAACACCGCATTCGCACACACTCCCTTGCCTATCTGGCAGATCTTCGATACCCTACCTGCAAGCGTCCTTATTATATCTTCAAACAGCATGATGTGCACTTTCGGATCATCAAGGCTGAACCACGCATCGAAAAGATTTTTAAGGAAAATTGAATATCCCGGTGAAAAATATATGTCCTCAGTCAACTGTTTTCCGTCGCGTCCAAATACTGGTTCCTGCGGTATGAAATCGAATGTGTTTATGCCATTCCCAACAAAAAAGTTGAAAAGTGGCCAAATTATCAATATGCTAGAGGATAGAATTAAACTCAAGGCAGGATACTATGATCTGGGTCTGCATCAATTCCAAAAACTGGTTCTTGAAGAGGGAACCGAACTAAACATAGCCATAGTAAACGACTACAAACTAGGCGCCGAAGCTTGCATGATAATATTCCTAGGAGAAAAAATGGATATCACACAAACGCTTAATATACTCCTAAGCTTGCGGGGCGACGTCGAACTCCTAGAGGCCACAAAATCTTCTGCCAATAAGATTGCAAATATGGCAATGGGTAGGTAAACCCATAATTTTAGTAGACTCGTGAAGGATTAATTGTGAATGGACTCCGCGGGATTCGAACCCGCAACCTCCTGCATGCCATGCAGGCGCGCTACCGTTGCGCTAGGAGCCCAACTATGCTAATTTATTCTCAATGTTTTTATATCAGACACTCAGAACTCCATACCTGTCGATGTATCCCTTCACGCTTTTGTTATTTATCTGCCCCGGCCTTATTGAGGCGTTGCCAAAGATCCACTCTTCTATCTTGAATGCGTCGCCTTTCATCTTTGCATAGTCCTTATCGCTTATCCTGTGCCTCTCTTTGAGATCATCGAGCCTGTGCCCCAGCCCGGTAACCCCCATCGGCCAGACCCTCAGGTCGGAGTAAAAGCAGATCTTGAGCTCCACGTCACCGCTTGCGAGCACATCGAATTCAAGGTCGCTCATTTCTCCAAGTATGCGCATCAGCCTGCGGCTTACTCCAAGTTCCCCGGCCATCAGTATAGTGGCCCTGTGGTCGTCTGTTCCGTAGCGGGAAACCGCACTCTTCTTAACCTGCTTCCACTGCTTGATCCTTTTCCGATCCCCTCCAAGCATCTTCTTTCCAAGACTAGAGTCGAAGTCGACAACCACTATGTTGCCAAGGTCATGGAGTAGCAGCGTTGCGACTACATCCCCCTTGTTTATGCCCTTGCCTTTCCAACTATCACAAATCTGCTCCCCGACCGCAGCTACCCTAAGCATATGCAACCTAAGGTTCGGCAGCGTGCTGAAATTGTCATAAATAGATTGTATGGAGCTTATTACTTCCAAGCTCTCCATACCACCACTATACTGGTGATACGAAAAGTATGTTACCTCCGCGTAGCAGTATCGTACCGAGCTTGGCCTTCAGGTTGCCACCCTCAAGCTCCTCAGCGTTGTCTAGCACTATGTTCATGTGTATGTCAAAAGCCGTGACCTTTCCCCGTATGTCGGTCCCGTTCTTCAACCTGATCAGTACCTGCTGCCCTATAGCCTTGTTCAGAAGATCGAATGGTCTTTCTTGCATTGCTTCACCAAATAAAATAAAAGCATAAGTAGTTAGGAAAGCAGCTTATTATAACCTCTATTTCTTCTTCTCCTTGCCGCTTATCTTAGCAAGGTCCTCCTTCTTTATGGCAAGGGTAATGGTTCCGGTCCCGAGCATTATCTGCTTGCCTATAAGCACGTTCTCAGTGACTCCCTTCATGTCATCCCTCTCGCCGAATGCTGCCGCGTTGATCAAATGCTTCACCGTCTCCTCATAAGCCGCCCTTGCGAATATCGACTCCTTCTCGCCGCTCAACCCCCTTCTCCCGACGTTCTTTATCGCACCGTTTGAAGTCATGGCGTCTGCAAGTATGTCCAGGTGCCTGGGGTCTACAGCTATCCCCTGCTCCCTAAGGGTGGTGCTTAGCTCCCTTGAAATCGTGTTCCTTGCCGCCTCTACGCCAAATATCCTGTACATCTCAAAGATGTCGTTTGTGTAGACCCTGCTAGTGTCAACTCCCTCCACCTGCATTATCTCTGAAAGGCTGCTGTTGTTTGTCTGTATGAAGAACTCACCGCTCTTCTTGTCCTCCTGCACCACAGCCCTTCCTGCGCCCTCTATCCCGTTTATCGTCATCTTGCCTATCTGCACTGCCATGGTTCTTATCTGCTTCGCGTTCTTGGTATGAGTGTTTATCAGTATCGCGTTCTCGTTTGCCCTGCTTTCGGTCTTGGTGAGCTTCTCTATCTTGCTTCCCACTCCCCTTGCCGTGAGCTCGTTTGCCTGCAGCCTCTGCACGTCCATCTTTATCGTTATTGTGCCCTTCGAGAAGTTCTCGATCACCCTCCTTGCTATGTCGCTGACCCTTACCTCGTTTATCTTCTTTGCTATCTGCTCAGCAGTCTCGAAATCCTTTGCAGCCTTGCCCTTGAGGTAGACGTATGCGAAGGGAGTCGCAGGCTTCTTTCTCGTGTCCACAATCTCCACCAGCCTCGGAAGCCCAGAAGTTGCAATCGAGGATGCGACTCCTGCATAGTGGAACGACCTTAGGACCATCTGGGTTCCAGGCTCTCCTATCGACTGCGCTGCAATCACCCCTACGGGCTCTCCAGGTGTAACCAAAAAGTTATTTTTCCTTGCCATATCATCACTCCTTTGCAGCTACCTCTGCCATGTCGAGCTTGGTCGGGTCAAGCGAATCCCCGCCGTAGCTGGTCTGCACTATGTTCCCGTGGACATCCCTTACCGTGAAGTCCTTCTCGACCTGATAATCCTGCAGCGCGTTGATCAGTCTCCTCTGCAAATAACCCGACTTTGCAGTGAGCATCGCCTTGTAAACCACCGAGGTCCTCGAACCTATCGCGTGCATGTACATGTCTATTGGCTCAAAGCCCATGTAGTAGCTCGAGGTCACGAATCCCTTTGCCACAGGGCTTATGTCCCCAGGAACTATATGCGGCAGGACCCTGTTGGTCATGTAGCCCCTCTTTATCCTGCCTCCAGACGAGGTTGCCTGCTGCCCGAGTAGCATGCTCATCTGCACTAAGTTGAGTATGCTGCCTCTCGACCCTGCATTCACCATGGTTATTGCATGGTTGTCGCCCGTGGTGTGAGTCACGAGCTGCTCTCCGGCACTGATCCTCGCCTTGTCGAGCTCTGCTATTATCAGCATCTCAAGCGACTCCTTGAGCGTGTGCCCTATAAGTGCGTCAAGCTTCTTGTTCTTGTACTGGACTATGAGCTCCTGCACCTTTGCGAATGTGTCTTTTAGTATCTTGTTCCTCGCTTCCTCGATCTTCGGGGTTATCAAATACTCCCTTATCCCTACAGTTATCCCGTGTGTCGTTGAGTATGCGTATGCGACTCTTCCCGACCTTGAGATGAAGTCCTTTAGCACATCGTTCCCGAAATCAACTGAGATCTTCGCAAGCAGCTTGCTTCCGGTCCCGTATGTTGCCTTCGAGAGCACCCCCTCGAGGAGCTTACCATTCTTTATCCTAACCACGCCTCTCTTCGTTTTCTGCTCAAAGTCTAGGCCCTTTGGCAGTAGCATTGAGAACACGTCCTTTCCCGAGTACTTCCCTGCGCTGCTCTTATCGGGAAGCTCGAACACGTCCGCAAGGCTTAGAAGGTATGACGCCTCCTCCTTGTCTAGCTTGGTGTCATCTTGGGTAAGCAGGTACATGCCAGTTATCCCATCCTCGTTGTTAGTTATGATTGCCTCTCCGTTCCTGGGTGAGAATATCTGGTCCTTGACTGACATTAGGTATTCGGCTTCAGCCTGCGCCTCTAGCGTCTGTGGTATGTGAAGGTTCATTTCGTCCCCGTCGAAGTCTGCGTTGTACGGGTGAGTTGTGCAGTAATTGAGCCTGAAAGTCCTGCTTGGCAGAACCTTCACCTTGTGCATCATGATTGATGGCCTGTGAAGCGATGGCTGCCTGTTGAAGAGTGCTATGTCACCGTTTGCCACCTGCCTCTCAAGTATGTCCCCTACCTGAATCGCCTTTATAACTTCCTCCCTGTTTATGTCGGTTATCCTCTTTCTCTTTCCGTCTCTGCTAGTGACCCCCATTACCATTGGGTATTCCTTCCTCTCTGAGAGCTCCTTTGCCTTCTCCAGGTTCCATGCAGTCACGTAGAATGGGATTGTAAGCCTACTTGCTATCTCAAAAGGCACTCCTACCTCGTCTATGTTTATGTATGGATCTACAGAGATGACGGTTCTCGCCGAATAGTTGACCCTCTTGCCGCTCAGGTTGTACCTGAATCTTCCCTCCTTACCCTTGAGCCTCTGTGCCAGCGTCTTGAGCGCCCTTCCGCTTCTATGCCTTGCCGGAGGAATTCCCGGGGTCTCGTTGTTGAAGTATGTGGTGACGTTGTACTGCAGCAGTTCCCAGAGGTCGTCGATGATTATCTGCGGAGCGCCTGCGTTTATGTTCTGCTCAAGCCTCTGGTTTATCCTCATTATGTCGACCAGCTTGTGCGTTAGGTCGTCCTCACTCCTCTCGCCGGATTCTAGTGTTATCGACGGCCTTACATTGACTGGAGGAACCAGAAGCGCAGAGAGTATGAGCCATTCCGGCCTGCTGGTAAGCGGGTCTATGCCTATCACCCTCAAATCGTCGTTTGTTATCTTCGTGAGCATGTCCCGTATCTCGTCAGGCTTTAGCCTTATCTCACCGAAGTAGAAATATGTCGGGGACTCGAACTTAACCTTCTGCTGCACAGCCTCGCAGTAAGGGCACTTCTTTATGTTCCTGAGCTTCTTGAAGAGGGTATCTCTCTCGTCCATCCTCTCCCCCTCTGTCCCAACTCCATTTTCGTTGATTTCAGTCTCTACAAGCGTTCTTATCTTGCCCTTTACCTCGCCAACCTGTTCCTCGTTTAGCAGTATCCTGTGGCACTGCTGGCAGGTGGACTGAAGCAGCAGGTACACTATCTTTGAGAACTCCGAATGGACCACTGGTCTTATCAAATCTATGTGGCCGAAATGTCCTGGACAGACCTTCGCCCTTGCGCCGCAGCTCTTGCAGATCAGCCCGGGGTCTATGACTCCCAGCCTCTGGTCGAGCAGGCCCCCGTCTATTGGGTAGCCATCCTCATTGTAGGTGTCAGGCACAGTGAGCTTTGCGACGCTCAGCCTCCTTATCTGCTCAGGGGAGAGTATCCCAAACTTTACGTGGTCTATTATTTCGGCTTGCATAGAATCACTCCTTGAGTTTCAACCTCGGGAAGATGTGCATTGACTTTATCTCATCTAACAGCAGCTTGAATGCGTAGCTTATCTCAACTTCGGACAACGAGTTTCCCCCGCAAATCGGGCAGACCACGCTTCTCTTTATGTAGTCATAGTAGCCGATGTTGCCGCAGTCCTTGCAGATTAGCACCGACGCCTTGTCGCTCTGGTCGAGCAGCCTCTCCTTTAAGAGAAGGCTCGCTCCGTAGCCCACGAGCACGTCTCGTTCCATCTCTCCGAATCGCAGACCCCCCTGCCTGGCCTTTCCTTCAGTCGGCTGGTGGGTAAGTATCTGCACAGGCCCCCTGCTTCTTACCTGCAGCTTGTTTGAGACCATGTGGTAGAGCCTGTTGTAATATACTATCCCGTTGAATATCTTGGCGGTGAACCTCCTCCCTGTTATCCCGTCGTAGAGGACCTCGTCCCCGAACTTGTCGAATCCGTTCTCCTCAAGCGTCTTTCCATAATCTGAAATCCTGTCCGACCCCTTTTCTGCGAACGCAGTGCCGTCGATGGCATTTCCTGAAACCGCGCCTGCCTTGCCTGCAAGCTCCTCAAGCAGATGCCCGAACGTGAGTCTGTTAGGAACCGAGTGCGGGTTGAGCAGAAGGTCTGGAACTATTCCCTGCTCGTTGAAAGGCATGTCCTCCTGCGGAACTATGTATGCAGCGACTCCCTTCTGTCCCTGCCTGCTTGCAAACTTGTCCCCCTTCTCCGGGATCCTAAGGCTCTTGATCCTGACCTTGACAACCTTTGTCGCTCCTGTAGACTCGGTGAATACCACGCTGTCGATCACTCCCTTCTCTCCAGCCTTTAGCGTGGTGGAATCATCTCGTATCTTCTCTTCCAGCCCGCTTGCGCTGATGCTCTCCTCAAGGAACCTTGGCGGTGCCACCTTCCCTATGAGCACATCCCCCTCGTTTACTATTGTCTCTGGCTCTATTATGCCGTCCTCGCTGAGCTTTGAATAAGCATGCTCCCCTAGATATCCCTCTGCGGTTGGGGAAGGGACCTTGAAGACGTCCTTTTGTCCTCCGGGGTACCTTCTCTCCTCGTCAGTGTAGGTCTTGTAGAACATGCTCCTACCAAGACCCCTGTCCACTGCGCCCTTGTTTAGCACTATCGCGTCTGCCATGTTGTATCCGTAGTAGGTGGTCAGCGCGACCACGAAGTTCTGCCCGCTCGGGTGCCTTTGCATGTTGGCAGACCTGAAGACTGCGGTTGAAACTATCGGCGCCTGCGGGTAGAACAGGAGATAGGACCTCGAATCGAACCTAAAGTTGAAGTTTGTGGCGTAGAGTCCCTGGCTCTGCTTTATGAAATTGGAGAGCATCGCGTGCCTTGCAGCGTTGTTGTGCTCAGGGAAGGGCGAGACGTTTAGCGTGAAGCCAAATAGCGAGGTCATGTCAACCTCAATGTGGGTCGTCTGCTCAGTTATGCCCTTCTCGCTAAACACCACCAGCGTGTTCTCCTCCTCCTCAGCATCGAGGTACTCGATTATCCCATGCCTTATCAGGTAGCCAAAGTCAATCTCCTTGTTCTTTAGCTTCTCACGCAGTTCAGCTGTGAGCTTGGACTTGCCGCCCTCAACCACTATGTACGGCTTTCTTATCCTGCCGTTGTCTGTGTTGATGTGGACCGCATTGAGCTTCTTTATGTATGCGACGTTCACCTCGCCTGAAAGTATGCCGCTGCGCCTTGCTGTGCGTATCTCCTTGGCGTATGCGCTGCCGTCCTTTACATATCCTAGTATCCTGCCGTTTATGTAAATGTAGCATTTCTCATTGATCTGTTTTGCCATAAAAATCCCTATATCTGCTCAATCTTGCCCATGTCCTTGAGCTTCTGCTCAGTCAGCCTCTCGTCCGCCCCGACAGTCACCTTTGCCATTACTGCAAGGTACTTGGTGAGCCCTACCTCTTGTCCTTCTGGGGTTTCTGAAGGGCAGATTTTTCCCCACTGGGTTCCATGCACATCCCTTGCGCGGAAGTGCGGGTGCTTCTTTGCCAGAGGAGACTTTATCCTGCGTAGGTGTGTGTAAGTGCTTATCAGGTTTGTCCTGTCCAAAACCTGCGAGACTCCTGTCTGCCCTGCAACCCATGTGCCTGTGCCCATTGCATAGTTGATCTTCTCTGTAAGCGTGTCTGGGCTGATTATCGTCTGTATCGTCATCTTCCTGCCCCTCGCGCTTGTCCTCTCTATCTGGTACTTGACGTCCTTGACGAAGAACCTGAATGCGTATGCGAAGAGCTCCTCCATGAGCTCGCCTGCGAACTTGACCCTCTTGTTGGCGTAGTGGTCCTTGTCGTCCTGTTTCACAGACCTGCTGGCTACCAGCGAGGCTTTCTTCGCCATCTCTATTAGGTATCTGGCCTTTTCCTTCCTGGCTGCAGGGTCTGTGCCCAGGTGCGGCAGGAGGTATGTGTCTATCTGCGTCTCTGCACGCTTCTGCTGGTACTCCTTTGCCTGGCCTGGAGCAGCAAGCTTTCCTATCTCTAGTATCGCCTCTGTAGGTCCCATGTCCGAGGCTTCGTTGACCTCTATATTAAGTATCATGTCGTTCTTGACGATTTGGATATCCGAAACTATCTCCATCATCTCCTTTGGCTGCAATCCCAAGGCCCTGAGCATCAGTATGTAGTTTATTGCCTTGGTGGCTGTCGGGAAATTCACGCTTAGGTTTCCGTGCTGATCCCTTGTTACCACGCACCTTGCCCTAAATCCCGCCGCAGTGGAGAAAACCTTGCTGACTGTCTCTGCCCCGCTTTTCTCCTTTGTGGTCATTATCCTGTTTGGTGCAAGGTCTTCGAGCCCTATAAGCACCCTTTCTGTGCCCTTTATCACAAAGTATCCTCCCGGGTCGTCGGGATCCTCACGGTTTTCCTGGAGCTGGGAGCGTGTCATGGTCTTTACATGACAGATGCTACTCCTGAGCATTATCGGAAGCTCCCCAACAAAGACCTCTCCATAGGAAGCCGGTTTTTCAATTCCCCTGACCACTGGAACGAATTCAAGAAACATGGGGGCAGCATAGGTGAGATTCCTGAGCCTTGCCTCGTTCGGGAAGACGTTTCTTCTCGAGCTGTCCGCTTCGATTATTGAAGGCTTGTCGAGCCTTATCTTGCCAAGCTTGAGGGAGAATCCCTCCACATTGGGTTCTATTGAACCCTGTTTGTCCACAATCTTTTGCAGCCCGAAATCAAGGAACCTGTTGAAGCTCTCGATCTGGTGCTGCATCAATGATGTAGAAGTAATGTATGACTCGATAAGTTCGTTGCCCATACTTAACACCGGATGTTTAACCCTGAATCACAATCCTGTAGTAGAGGTATCCGCCTGAGGGGTCCTCCCTGTATATCTTTACAATCTGCCCTGGTTTCGCTTTGCCTGCAAGAGCCGGGTCGCCATCAAAAATCCTGGGCAGTTTTTCAGCCGTGGTATGTAACTCCTCGAGCACTTTTCTAGCTTCCGCATCGCTGAGTACCTCATGTTTGGGCACCATCAGATTTTCATAAGATGTTATAGAACGGTCTTTCTCTCCCGCCAAGAATTCACCTAAAACCAGCACTACCTCTAACAAAGGTATATCCGATAAGCTATTTATATATCAAAAAGTTTATATACGTTCACTCAAAGCCCCACACCATTACTACAAAGTTCCTGCAATGCCAATCCAAAAACTTGTAAAAGATACCAAAAAGATGCCCGCAATTTTCATGGCAAGGGCATAAAATTTCCGAAAGAGATAAAAGCCCCCCTACCCACAAGTTAGATTGTTTCTGGCTGGTTTGATGAACAGATCTGTGATAGTCTACATTTCGATACTCGTGATTCTTGCAATCTTCGCGTTCTTCACATATTCCCAGGCCACGCAAGGTGGAGGGCTGCTGGGCGGGCCAAAGTCCTCGACCTCCACATCTACGGCACCGAGCACGCAGACAACCACAATACTTGTGGGCAGCAATTCATCAACCACCACAATACCGCCACAGGGCAGCTGCCTTTCAAGCGCAAGCACGGCGCAGATACTAAACGGCAACTTCTCAACAGGAACTTTCCTGGGATGGAACCAGACTGGAGGGGGCTTCGGCACAGGACCCACGAACCTGACGTATGCAAATGAGAATCATGGATATTACAACCACACCTGGACAAATTACAATGGCGGCTTCTTTGCCAGCACATACCACGGTGGTCTTGGCGTGCAGCCAGGCAACCTCACATCAGATTCATTCCAAGTCACAGAGCCGTACCTGA
This sequence comes from Microcaldota archaeon, assembly GCA_028867435.1. GTDB lineage: Archaea > Micrarchaeota > Micrarchaeia > Micrarchaeales > CABMGC01 > JAGWGI01. The sequence continues at coordinate 57,421 of JAGWGI010000004.1, forward strand.
ACTTCAAGATAATTTCTGCAGCCAACTCCGGCCTGTATGTCCAGGTGCTACAAGGCAACCAGACCGTGGCCGCAACCCATTACAATACATATATACAGGGCAATCCCTACCCGAGCAGCCAGTTCCTAAACGCGAGCATCCCACTTTCTACAGTGCTCTGCGATAAGGTGAGGATAAGGGTGGTGGCAAACGTGGTCGGCAACATACAGGTCAGAAACCAGTACATTGCAGTCGGTGACTTCTACCTTGGCAAGTCTCCCTCTCCCAACGCCAACCTGATAATCGTCAACCAGACTGTAGGATAGGTGCTGCACTTGCTCACTTTATACAACACCCTTGCGCATAAAAAGCAGAAATTCAATCCAATCAGCGGCAAGCAGGTCAACATGTACTCCTGCGGTCCCACTGTGTACAGCGTGGCCCACATAGGAAATTTCAGGGCTTATCTTGCCCAGGACATCCTCAAAAGGGCTCTTCTTCACGAAGGCTACATAATAAAGCATGTGATGAATATAACAGACGTGGGGCACCTAGTCGGCGATGCTAACCTCGGCGAGGACAAGATAAAGCTCGCAGCAGAAAAAGAGCACAAGACCGCAAGAGACGTGGCGAATTTCTACACAAAGATATTCCTTAAAGACATGAAGCTATTTTGTATAATCGAGCCAGAGAGAATGCCAAAGGCGACAGACCACATACCAGAAATGCTTGCGCTTATCCAGTCTCTTGATGACAAGCAGTACCTATACACGGCCGAGACCGGAATATATTTCGATACCTCGCGGCTAAAGGACTACGGCAAGCTCTCCAAGATGACTTTTGCAAAGCTGAGCAGGTACCTGAAGGCCGGGGTCAGGGTCGAGCGCGCTTCAGGGCTTAAGAACATAACGGACTTTGCGGTCTGGCGTTTTAGGAAGAGGGAATCCGAGAGCGACATGATCTGGGACTCGCAGTGGGGGCAGGGGTTCCCAGGCTGGCACATAGAATGCAGCGCAATGAGCCTGAAATACCTTGGCAACACTTTCGACATACACTGCGGCGGCATAGACCATATACCGATACACCACACCAACGAGATCGCGCAGTCCGAGGCCGTTACAGGGCAGCAGTTCGTGAACTACTGGTTCCACAACAACTTCCTGACTGTGGATGGCATGAAGATGGCAAAGTCTTTGCGCAACATATACTCCCTTGGCGATCTGATGGAAAAGGGCTTCAAGCCTGCCGATGTCAGGTACATGCTAATCTCTGGGCACTACCGCAAGAAGCTCAATTTCACCATTGAGGCGTTGGAAAACGTCTCGAATACAGTCAGGGGAATCTACTTGTTCATGCAGAGGCTAAAGGAGATCAAAGGCAAGGGAGACGGTACAAGGGAATTTGCAAAGAAAGTTTCTGCTGCACAAAAGGGATTTTTCAGGGCCATAAACAACGACCTCAACGTTCCTGCTGCACTCTCTTACATGCACCTGCTGGTAAGCGAGGCGAACAAGAGATCTTATGTAGGTTCGCTTGGCGCAAAGGATGCAAAGCTTGTGGCTAAGGTGATGCTCGATTTCGACAGCATCCTCGGCCTTGGGCTGGAAGAGCACTACCTAAATGCCCAAAAGAAGATCCCCCCTGAAGCAATGCGTCTTATTGACGAGAGGGAGGCAGCGCGCAGGTCCAAAGAATTCAAGCACGCAGATTCCATAAGGGCTGAGCTAAAAGAGAAGTTCGGAATAACGATAGAGGATACAAAGGATGGTGTAAAATGGCACTGAGAAAGCCCGCCGGCAAGATTCCAAGGAACGCAAAACTTGCTTACAACGGGCTGATATTCAAAGTCTACCAGTGGAAACAAAAGCAGTTCGACGGCTCATACCGGAAGTGGGAGGCCATAAAACGCCCCGATACAGCGCTGGTGATTCCGGAGTATAGAGGAAAAATTGCCCTGGGCATACAGTCAGAGCCCAGGGCCAAGAGCAGCATAAATCTTCTGGGCGGAAGGGTTGAGGAGGGTGAGTCGGCACTCTCGGCAGCAAAGCGGGAGCTCCTTGAGGAATCCGGGCTTTCAAGCAGTGATTTCAAGCTGCTCGCGGTTCTGGAACCCAGCGCCAAGATAGAGCACAAGGTGTACATATTCGCCGCGAGGAATTGCAGAAAAACCTCTGGACAAAAGCTCGATGCGGGCGAGAGGATCTCGCTGATTTACGTGGATTTTCCGAGATTTCTCAGGTTTGCCAAGAATTTTAGTCCGCTCGAAGCCTATTATTTCTACAAGATGATGGAATCAAAAAAGGGCCTGCGGATGCTAGAGGGCAGTATCCTGGGTCTCCCATCGCTATAGCAAAGTCATGCTGCTACATTCTCGCCTTCCATCTTCTTTTCCTCCTGCGATATTATAGGCTCTTTTGGGATCTGCTCTGCCTGCGCAAGCTGCGAAGCCTGTCTGCCTCCGCGCTTCTGCTGTTTTTGCATCTTCGCGTTAGCAAAAAGTATCTCTACCTTGTCCTCGCTGGCTGCATCTATCCAGCTCTTTATGTACACCGAGACGTTCCTAAGTGGCTTGGAGTACCTGTCAGTGAAAGAGTAGGCGCTGGATTCATGCTTGAGTATCCCGACGTTCACTCCGAAATCAAGATATCTCTTCCATGTTGCAAGGGGAAGATCCTTTGCGCAGTCCTTGAGCCTGAGGCTGCCGCGCTTCTTGACCTCAGAGAGCGCCCTGGCAAACCTGTACGCTTTGGTCTCATTTTCAAAATATATCTTGGCGACTTCCTTGACGTTCGGGTTCTTGAGCTTCTCCCTAAGCGGCGCATCCTCGTATTCCCAGTACTTTATGCCCAACCAATCGCCTACTATATGGCGCATTATAACTTCTTAATTGTTTTGATGAACCATCGTGAGTATATCCTCATCGGCAAGTACGTGCTCCTTGCCCACCTTCTGCCCTCGAAACTTCACGCTCTTACCTGTGACGTAAGCGTACTTCAGGCTTTTCACAAGGTCTGAATGGAGCTTCTTTGCCACTTCCACAACAGTGCTGCCCTCCCTCACTATTAGCGGCCTAGAGTAGTCAGGATCCTTGTCCTTTGGCTTGAGGTATATCCTGCTCAGGTGCAGAGCCTTGAATATTCCGGACTTCAGCTCCTCGATGTTGAGCTTCTTGAGCGCGCTTATCGGTATCACCTGCATTCCAGTCACGCCCTCTATCTCGGCCTTCACCTGCATATAGCTCCCATTAACATCGATTTTGTTGAGCGCAACTAGCGCGTCTATGTAAGCGTCGTTCTCCGCAAGACAGTCTATCAGTTCGTCCTCGCTTGAATCGCTCAAGAAATGCACCAGGCAGTTGTATACTCCGAACTCGTTGAGCACCTTAGCAACGCTCTGCTTGTCTGGCACCTTGTGCCCTGGGTTCTCTACAACTATCCCTCCGGAATTCTTCCTCTCGACCCTTATCTCGGGGCGCCTTCTACCAGCATGTATGCCAAGGTCGTTTAGTTCCTTGATTAAGGTGTAGAGATTTTGCGGGTTTCCAGAGTCTATTACAAAGACAAGCAGGTCTGCCACGCGTATTGTGCTCGCAATCTGCGCTCCTCCTCCCTTGCCCATATGCGCTCCCTCTATCAGTCCAGGGAGGTCGAATATCTGTATGCTGGCACCATTGTACCTTAGCATCCCCGGTATCGCATCGAGCGTGGTGAAAGCGTAGTCCGCCACCTTGGAATCTACGCTTGTGAGCAGTTTCTGCAGCGATGATTTGCCTGCATTCGGAAAGCCGACCAGAGTCACCGTGGCATCCCCCGTCTTCTTAACTGCAAAGCCCCTACCTTTCTTGCTCTTCCTCTCAACCATTTTTTTCTTGGTGCTAGCTATCTTCGCGCGCAGAATTCCCAGGTGCACATTAGTTGCCTTGTTGTGCTTTGTCTTTGAGTACTCTTTCTGCAGTTCCTCTAGCTTCTTTTGAAGCACCTCTTTTTCCGTCATAAAAATCATTTGCGGCAATAATAGGCTGAATAAGATTATTTATGTGCCTGCATGTTTATTTCCACTCGCTCTAAATACTTTTCTACAGCATATTTTTAAATGTTCACAAAAGGGAATAAAATGGCTATGAAAAAAAGAGCGAAGAAGACCTCCCGAAAAGGAAGTAAGGGTGGGGCTAAGCGCAAGAAAGCGAGAAGGTAAAAAGGAATTTGTTTTTGTTTTTTTCCTTTTTCCCTCTATTTTTACATTTTACATTTTAGGCATAAATTTCGAAAGCTTCCTTTTCATGTCCCTGTCGTTCTGTAGTGCTCCCATCATCTTTTTCATGTTAGCAAAATCCTTCAAGAGTTCCCTGACATCTTTCTCTGTTGTCCCGCTCCCGGCTGCAACCCTCCTCATCCTCTTCTGGTCGTGTATCAACTTGTCATCTAGCCTCTCCTCCCTTGTCATGGACCCTATTATCGACTTGTACTTCCTCAGCTTTCCCTCGCTCTGCTCCAGGGCTTCTTTTGGCACATCGGCCATCCCCATCATGCCTAGCATGTTCTTTATCGGGCCCATCTTTGACATCGCCTTGAGCTGGGTGTAGAACGCGTCGAAGTTGAGCTTTGTTACCTCCATCTCCTCTGGCTTAAGGTTTGCCTCCTTTACCGCTTCCTGCACGTGAGTTATCAGGGATTCGATGTCAGGTATGCCTAGCAGCCTGCCCACGAATTTCTTGGAATCGTAGAGCTCGATGTTGCCGAGCTTCTCGCCAACTCCGGTGAATGTTATGTTGACTTTTGCTGCGTTTACCGCGCTCAGGGCTCCACCTCCCTTTCCCGAGCCGTCCAGCTTTGTGACTATGACTCCAGTGAGCCCTACTGCCGAGTCGAACTCTCTCGCCTGCTTGCCGGCGACCTGCCCTATGTCCGCGCTTATTACAAGCATCCTCTCATCAGGCTTCACCTCGTCGTTTATCTCCTTTAGCTCAGCTATTAGCTCCCTGTCAAGCGCGTTCCTACCGCTGGAGTCGAATATCACTACCTTCTTGTCCTTGAGTGCCAAAAGCCCTTCTTTCACTATCCTCCTAACACTTTTCTCCCCCTTAATCCCGAAGAATCCGACCCCCGCCTGTTTTGCGAGAGTCTCAAGCTGCTCGTACGCCGCAGGCCTTGCCACGTCGCAGCAAACCAGCCCTGCACTCAGCCTCCTGTCCTGGTAGAACTTGGCGAGCTTAGCTGAAGTGGTGGTTTTCCCTGAGCCGTAAAGTCCAAGAAGAAGTATCCTCTTGGGCCTAAGCTCTGGTTCGAACTTCTTGCCCATAAGCTTGACAAGCTCCTCGTAGACCAGGTTTGTTATGTAGTCCTTCGGACTCACGTCGGTAGGTAGCTTGGATTTGAGCGCAGCATCCTCTATCTTTCTAGTAAGGGTCAGCACAAGGCCAACCTCAACGTCGCTACTAAGCAGCGCCTTTTGCAGCTCCTTGTTGAATTCCCTTATTGTCTTCGAGTCTATTATAGTCGCTCCGCTAAGCCTTGCGATCGCCTTCCTCAAGCCCTCTCCTAAATCCATTATAGCACCGAAAAGAAGCAATACCATATTGGAATCTTAGGAATATATAATTACGCTTGAAGGCGTCATGCGGCACTGTACCACAATACGAATGATACTAACGTCAAACAGAAATTGATGTGTTCCGTTGCTTGTTTTATCAGGAATTTCCATCTGTCGGTTTCATATTTTTCACCGTTATACTCGATAAGTCCTGCCTTCTCTGCAGGAGTCATGC
>JAGWGI010000020.1 GCA_028867435.1 Microcaldota archaeon
CCTCCATTACGACGTAACTTTTCCATTTTCCAAGGTCTATTGCTATGTTCATTTCTTCACCAATACAACAGCGCACCGCAAACTATTGACTTATTGCGGTGCTAGGTTGCGAGGATGAGAAATCAACATGTTATACGTATAATGGCTCAAGGCTTTAAACAACGCCAAAAAACGGTAAGTATGCCAGATAAAAGTTGGTAATAGTCACCTCTGCAGGCACCTTTGTACTGCCTCCAGCATACAAGGTGGCAACGCTAAAGGGCAACACAATAGATTATGAGTTCGTGCCTGAACTTGCCAAGGGCATGCAGGTTCTGGTAAGGAAGGACATAGCCGACGTTAAGCTCGAAGAGGACGTAAAGCCTACGCTGTGGGCTAGATCAGACCAGTACAGACAGGACAGGGTTATGCTCTTCAACAGCCTAGGAAATGAGGGCATGCCAGATCAGGCTAAGTTCGGCACGTTCATAAAAGACTCGATGGAGAGGAACGGGATATCGCGCAGCCACGACTCTGAGAATGCAGATGCGGTAATGACCCTGATAAAGCCAAATTTCAACTATTCTATGGCCGCGGTGCTTGGCTGGGTGAGCGGCAAAACCATGCTTCCAAATGACCCGCAGGTGGCACTCTATCTTGCGCAGCAGCTCCATAACCAGAAGATGACAGAGTGGGTATCAAAGATGATAGAGAACGATATGGTCGAGGTAAGAAGGCTGCGAACCGTTCACAGGGCGGTAATGGCTGCGATTGCAGCCCCCAAGGAGCATACCGTGACCGCAGCGCACAGCAGCAGCTCGGGGCACGCGCAACACATCGTTCAGATCTCTCCATACTTGCAAGCAATAAAGCAGCAATATGGCAATGACATCTTCCAGGAGTTTGTCACCAATGCTAGCATACTTGAGATACGCGAAGTCGATGAGTCCCACTCCCATCATGGCGCAAATTTCACCCCAACCGATAATAAGGGACTAAACCAGGCAGTTGGGGAGCAGATCAAACTTATAAAGGAGATTGTGGGGTTCACCAACTACGATCCAACCAAGAGGAAAGAAATACTAGGAAAATACAAGGGGCACGAGAACGCAAAAGAACTAGAGGCAAAGCTTCTCAGGAGGCAAGAAATAATAGGCGATTCAATAAAAAAGATGCTACCTATTGCCCTGAGTGTTACCACCCAAATGATGGAAAAGTTGGATGAGCACTTCGAAGGGCCCATAAGACCATTTGGTAAAGCCGGCGTTGCCGCTGCAATTGAGAATGCCATGTATCTTATCGAATGTTATGATGTAGTTTTCGATACATATTTCAGCAAGAACACCAATTTTAATTGGTGGATCCAGGGTCAGCGAGAGATATACAAAAAGATAGCCACAGAAAAAGGGTTCGGTCAGAGGTTGATCCAGCTTATGGAAATGCCGCCAGAAACCATGCAGATAAAGGCTCAAGATATACTATTTTTATCCCGTTCATTAAACTATCTAAGGAGCAGATACGATGAAGCAAAGATTGAAAAATACTACATGACCCTTTCCGATTTCGTCGAAATAAGTCTCATCGGCCCGACTAAGAATTTCAAGGCGAACTTAAGAGATTTCAATAGCGGAAACATCGAAGGGAAAAAAGTTGCACTAGAAATCATGAATAGTATGATTGATTCACTAGCCTCATATCGAGAGCAGGCGCTAGTCAAACTTTCCAATGAGAGGAAGGAGTTTCTAGAAACATCAGATGGATTATATCATTCACTATCTGGCTTGCAAATGAATCTAAATGCTTTTAGTGAGAGAAAATTTTCCGCCAAGCTCCACAAGTTGCAGCTTACATACGGCATTTCAAGTTTTTATACAATTTTTGAAGCCCTCGACACGAAGGGTCTACAGGAACTCGCGATGCTGGAGATGAAAGCATACCCCGATTTTTTGCTACCTGATAAATATGAGCAAAGTTAGCTCTCCATGTAAGGGGCAAGATAGTAGGTCAGAACCGCGTCGCCTATGTTGTAGCTGAGCTTAAGCGGTTCGTTGCTCTTTAGCGAGAGGCTTATCTGGCTGCCCACTGGGCAGGCCTTGATTATATTCTCAAGATACTCCAGATTGAACACAGCGTCCGCATTTGCCTTGGCGCTGAGCTTTCTGATTATGTTCCCATCCACCTCGTGGGTTTCCTCAAGCTCGCCGCTGTCCCCCCTTGCGCTTATCATCATCTGCTCCTTTGCTGCTTTGAATGCAATGTATGAAGAAATCAGCGATGCGTCCTTTATCACATCCTTCAGAGGCTCTCCGAGCACCTCTGCGCTCACATCAAAGTCGACGTTCGGTTCCTTCTCTACGTTCTTCCTAACATCTATGAGCGGGAGTCTATATCGCCTCCTTGAGCCAGTGCCTATGAACTCAAGGCTCAGCTTGCCCTCATGCTCCTTTATCGAGAGCTCCTCGTTGTCCCTTGTCCTTGATAGCACCTTGCTCAGATTGTCCAGATTCAGCCCAATGCTTGCTGGCTTCTCGACATTGAACTTGCCAAATGCCTTGCTAGGCATGAAGAATGATACCATCGAAATCCCTGAAGGATCCATGGCCTTTAGTGTTATGCCATCCTTTGCGATGTTGAAGGAGCCCTCGTCCACAAGGTTGACGATCGCCTCCACACAGTCCCTCCAGTACTTTGCGTTGTCTATCTTAAGCTCAAACATTTTACCCCCGATTTAGAACTAATTAGATTAGCCAAGAACAATATAAAAAGCTAGCCTTATAGCTATGAAAGGCCCCAAATCTCTAGTAACCCACTTGCCAGTCCTTACCCATCTGAAATACTATGTCCCTGTAAGCGCTACCTATTAATCTACGTTCAAGGCAAAGTTCCTTGGAGATTTTTCTGATCGAAATCTGGCCACTATCATCAGTCTTCCTATGGGCTAGGTAAATTTCTGGAAAGCGCTTGGTTGCATTTTTCTTATTTTGGTCGCTCCCTTCAGCCTTCCTATGAGCTAGGTAGATAAGCGCCACCAGAGAAGCATCCAGATTTCTTGGGAACCTCTGTTGCCAATAATACTCCTTCATCAGGTCCTCGTACATTGCTGTGGCTTTTTCCAAAGTGGGTTTCCCAATTCCCAGCCTTGCGCCTAATTCCTCCAACCTCCTCATGGCTTTTTCAATTTTCACCGAAACACCAAAGTGCAGCTCAAATCCTCTGCTCTGCGCCAATCTGTAGAAGATTGATCCCAGTGCCCCGCACAGCACCATCTGGCAACACCGTAAGGTAGCCCCTTTCGGTTGCTATCCTGTCATGATCCTTACCAAGCACTGGTACATACATTGCAAAATCCTCGACGAAGATGTCGCCGAATTTTGGGAGCAGCCCCTTTCTTTGCCTTGCTATCTTGTCCGTTATGTTGCCATCTGCCTGTCCTGAAGCCCTCCCTATTGCCTGCAGCAGCCTTACAAGCACTTTGGAACCAGTTTCATAAGCAATCTTCGCAACACCTTCCATTTCGCCCATCCTATCTGAAGAGACGGTTATGCTGATTTCTACCGGTGCGTCACAGCTTCTTGCATAATCAATCGCCTTCAAAGCTGCATCATGCGACCCCTTCCCTCTCTTAGAGTCGTGCACCCCCTTGTCCGCGCTGTCAAGGCTAATCTGAACTCTCCTTAGGCTGGAGATGGTTTCCCTGTCAATAGACTTGATATTGGTGCCGTTGGAGAGCATGTTGACCTCTGCTCCCAGGCCCACAATGTGTCTCAATGCCTCTGCTGCATGTGGCACAAGCGTTATCTCGCCTCCAGTGAGTAAGAAGCTGCTAGCTCCTCGCAGAGTGCCTATCTCGGCGATCCTTTTGATTTCCCCGAGGCTCAACTCCCTAGCGCCCTTAATGCTAGAGTTGTTGAAGCAGTAGCTGCAGTTCAGGTTGCATCTGTCTGTTACCTCAATGGTCACGTTCTTCAATACTGGTGCAATTTTTGATGCAGTTTTCATGCGAATCACAGTATTCCATCGGGTTTTCCTATAGAAATAACTTTTTGAGTAAAAATATACAAAAACAATAATATCTTATAGTTTTTTATTGTAAATGTAATTAATATGAAGAATCTTGATATCAAAGACAGAAAGATACTGTACGCCTTAGACATGGATGCGAGGCAGTCGGACAGCGAGATAGCAAAGAAAGTGCGCCTGAGCAGGGAAGCCGTGAGATACAGGATTGCCAAGCTTGTGGAGAACGGCTACATAAATTACTTCATGACCACTCTCAATTCCATGAAGCTGGGTTTCGACTGGTACAGGACATTCTTCAAGTTCCAGAACCTTAGCGTAGAGAAGGAGGGCGAAATTATCAGCTGGCTGTTCGGCAGGGTGAGCTGGATAACAAAGGCCGAAGGTAAATGGGATCTAAACACCGGAAAATTCACGAAGACAGTATACGAATACCGAGACTTCATCAACGAATTTCTCCTAAAGTATGGCGAATACATAGAGGCATACAATGTGGCAGTCGTGACTAGGATGTGGCACTACCACAGGGACTACCTTCTTGGCAAAAAGGAGAAGAGCCTCAAATACGAGCTGATGGGATTCGAAGAGGGGACGAAGTACGAGAGCCAGAAGATAGACAAGACCGACTATAAAATACTCTCCGTTCTGCTCAAGAACGCAAGGATGAAGACCGTTGACATAGCCGACAGGATCGGCTCCACCGAGATGGTAGTCAGGTACAGGATAAAAAAGATGAGGGAGAACGGTATAATCCTAGGCTTCAAGCCATTTTTGAACATGAAGAAACTTGAGTATATGTACTTCAAGGTCCACTTCACCCTTCACAATCTCACGCCACAGAAAAAGGAGGGGATAATGCAGTATGTGCATCAGCACCCTAATACTGTCCATACCACCGAGCTTGTCGGGGGAGACGACTTAGAGACGGAATTCCAAGTCAAGAGCAACGAGGAGTTCTTTGAACACATAAGGGACATGAGGATAAGGTACGGCGAGATAATTAGAGAATACTTCTTCATGCAATATACCGATGAGTCGAAGTTCAGCTATCTTCCTGAGATGGAATTCAAAGGCTGAAGTCCCCCTCAGGCTTTGTGCACATCGAGGTGTACTTGAGGTTGCCAGAATTTTCCAGAACCAGCCCGAGAATTGGCTTGAAGTAAGTTTCCAGTATGTGGCTATAGACCATGTCGGTTACCCTCCTCACCTCCTTGTTGCCCTTTAGTCCCTTGGGCCCCTTGGAGAAATTCGATTTAAGGTAGAAGTATCTGCCGTCTTGCTTTAGCTCAAAGAGACCTCTGAACTCCTGAAGGGTTCCAACCTGAGCTATCCCAATCAGCTCCGAATATATCCTGCCGATGCACAAATCAAGGCCCACACCAACTATTTCCTTTAGCACATCTCCCCTCGCTTCCCTCCCCGCATCTTTTATTATTGATTTTATTATCGGATCTATCTCCTTAAAGTTCTCCAAATCCGCAGCAGCGCCCACCTTCACTCCAGTATCTGTCTTTATCACAATTATGCTGTTAATTATCTCCTTTTTCACATTGTGCTCCAGCAGCTTGCCCTCGATGTTCGACACCGTTATCTCCGCCAGCCTCTCCCGCATTAGCCCTATTGCTATTTTCGCCACATCTATCTCCGACTTCCTTAAAGCGTTCCACAGCTCCTTGCTATTCTCCCTCGTAGCCTCAAGCTGCTTTCTCTGCCCTGCAACCTCTATGAGTTTTTGCCTAAGTACATTGCTCTGAAAAGCCTCAACCATCCTACCTCCTCCAGCTCTTCCAGTCATCCTTCCTTGCCGCCTGGGCAAGCTGCATTATCATCCTGTGTGCAAATGCAATTTCAAGAAATCCCCCTATTGCTATCTCGGTGGCGTCGCCGCTGGTTATGCCCCTGACCATATATGCCCCGCAAACCGCAACCGTGAATCCAAGCGCTCTTGCTCTGTTCTCGTAGCTTACCCCCTCAAGCTTTCTATGTGCCTGGGAAAGGGCGTCGACAAAATATTTCCTACTCAAAATCTCCCTTAATCTATCCATGCTATCTTCTTGCCACACCCTCTTTATAAACGTTATTTGATGGTTGTATAATACGCAGAAGCATCTGTGCGGGGCAGCTTGCGCCGCCCCGCATCTGGGTGTGCCGGTCATCCTCAACATGGTCGAGACTTACCCGACAATCCTCATTTGACACTCAACATTTTTATATCATATACAAAAATATCCAAAATTTCGCAAGGTATATATAGGAGCAATGAGCTTCTCAAATCACGGATAAAGCGTAGCCACAACGCTATAGAAAATGGCAGGGTAACATTGCAATAAGTGCAAGTGTTGCCATACAGCAAATTCTGGGTGATGTCGTGAGCCTTAGCGTGAAGTATAGCAGCAGCGCCGAAAGAAAACTGAGAGATGTCCTTGAGCAGATGATGTCCGAGGCAATCTGCATTGGACCAAAGGACGAGGAGTCTAAGCAAGCTGACTTCTGCACCTCAAGCAAAGTGGCAAATCTGGTTGGAGAGGTAGTCCAGCTGGTTGCACTGTGCAGGGGCGTCGAGGCTTCTGGAAAGCCAAAGAGCTACGAGATGCACGTCTATGCGAACAGTGAAGGTGTAGAATGGCAGTACTTTCAGATGAACAGGTAAGTAGCAGGGAGTTCTCGGCTCCCACATCATGTTAATGGTGATGTAATGAAATTAACAGTTGAACACGCAATCGCAACGATCAAGGCAATACAAGAGGTTTCAGCAGAAGCAGATACTGTACGCAAGAGGGATAAATCGGAGCAGATTGTGAAAAAGATAACTCAGATGCTGTTGGAAAAAGAAGGCAGCATAACGATGCTCATATCCTCCATTCGATCCCAACAGAGCAGCCATTCAACAACGACAATCACAGGACTGCATTGTATCTATTCTACGAGTACTGTTACCATTTAGGCAAAGGGCTGCTAGGCGAACCACTTTCTCTACACGATGAATCATTTCTGCGTTTCTTAGAATTCCTTACCCTTTCGCAATTAGAAAGAGAGCCGAGGCAGATGTCACTCAATGGTCATAAGTAGATCCGAATGCCTTTTGATAAACCTTCTCATTAGCATTACAGTCCTCTTTGATAACTTGTACTTTACTATTATCTCTTTTGTGAGCTTCATGTCTACCACTAATTATGTGGATTTACTGATATAAAAGTCTTTCCTGCCAACTAAAAACATGCACGATAAAATCGGCAGGCACATCTCAGTTTCTGGGAGCATAGACCTAACCCTAGACCTTGCAAAGGAGACTTCGTGCAATTCCATGCAAATATTTGTGAGCAGCCCCATGCAGTGGAAGGTCAGGGAGCTAAAGGAAGAGGAGCTCTCCAGTTTCATCCACAAGAAAAAAGAGCTGGACGTGGCACCAGTAGTCGTCCATATGCCATATCTTCCAAACCTTGCCTCTCCAAACCCGGAGATATACCCCAAGTCTGTTGAGACTTTGAGGCTAAACATGGAGCGCTGCAATCAGCTCGGAGCCGAGTACCTTGTTATCCATCTTGGCAGCACGATGGGCAGGCCAAAGTCAGAGGCGATGAATGCCATAGCAGATGGCATAAACTCCACTATAGATATTTTTGACGGGATGCTATTGCTCGAGAACCAAGCTGGCCAGAAGAACACTGTAGGCTCGGACCTTGGAGATCTGGCAGATCTATGGGATAGCATCTCCCATAGGAAGGTCGGCTACTGCATAGACACCTGCCATGCATTCGGCGCTGGATACGACATACGCAAGTCCGAGGCAATAGACCAGATAGACAGGATACTTGGCTGGGAGAAGGTCCACATTATACATGCAAACGACTCCAAGTTCGATCTTGGTGAGCACAAGGATCGGCACGAGAATATCGGCAAGGGGTTCATAGGCGAGAAGGGATTTAGGACCTTTTTAGGGCATGCTAAGATAAGGGGCAAGCCGATAATAATGGAGACCCCTACCGACAAGCAGGCTATGGAAAGGAGGGAAATAGAACTAGTGCGCAGCCTCATTGGCTGAGATGCCTTTTCAGTTTGCCCTTGAACCAGGGCACTGCTATCTTCTCTTTGGCCCACTCAACAGGCTTCTGGTGAGCTGGAATCTGTGTATTGATGGGGTGCATTTCGTAGCTGAACCGCCCATCACTGTAGCTCATCTTCAAAAGCGCTTCAATGCTTTCCAGATGGTGCTTGTCAAAGACCACATGCACTTTGATATCCTGGCCCGCGAATTTTTGCTCGAGTATCCTCTTGCTCAAGATCAGGTTCTCCGCCCTGTCTGTGGACTCCTCCTCCAGCATTATTTGTTCATTGACCCCAAGCTTCCTTGCATGCTCTGCCATCTTGGCAGCTTCGCTCCCTCTGGGCGTAGAACCCAGATTCTTGAGTATCTCGTTCTTGTATCTGGTGCTCACACCGCCACTCATAAGCATCTGCGGCTCAGCGCCTGACCTCTGAAGCTCCTTGTAGACATTCACCGCGCCCTCCACAACCAGCCTGCCGCGCATGGAGAGTGCGTCGCCCTTTTCAGTGACGTCAAGCTTCTTTCCAAGGGCAAGAATAATGTGCTGTGTCTTGTTTTTCATAAACTTACATACCTCTTCAGCTTTGATTCAAGCATGGCGCCGTCCCTTTTCTCCGGTTTCATGATCATAATCACATTTTCTGTTTTATAATTCTTTCTTATTGTCCGTTCCGGTGAAAAAATGCCAGATAAAAAATTTAAAATAGGAAAAATAGTAAGGTCCCTCTCAATTCCCAAGGTTTTTCTTGGCGGCTATGCCACTTGGCACTGGAGGGCAAGATTCTTCGCAGGCTTTGACTTCAACCCATATGTGCTGCACAACCCTCATGTGTGCATAGTGGGCGAGAGCGGCAGCGGGAAGTCGAATCTGTGCAAGCTGCTCCTTGCGGTTCTCTCTTCAGAAGGAATACCCTTTGCCATGCTGGACCCGCACGATGAGTATGTTGAGAGCGCGCATGACTTGGGGGCAGAGCTCTACAATGCGAGCATTGCAGGGGTCAACCCATTTGATCTTGACGGCCTTAGCCACAAGGAGCGCACAGCAGAGCTCACCGCCATGCTCAAAAGGATTTTCAGGCTCGGGGAGGTACAGAGCTACGTGCTATACAAGTGCATCTCCTATTCCTACGAGTTCGCCGAACGCTCCAACCGCGTGCCGGGGATGCCGGATCTGCTCTACACCATAAAGGTGTTCAAAGCACATGCGGCAAACTCTGAGAAGAGGATACTTGAGTCTTTGGAAAAGAGATTTACCACTCTTGACGGTGCGCATTTCTCCAAGGGCGTGGACCTTAGCGAGGTGATGAGCGGCAGGAGCATTTTCGCACTCTCCAGTCTTCACACAAGCGAGGCACAGGCGCTCTACATAGAGAGCTTCCTAAAGAAGGTGTACACAAGCATGCTATCCAAGAGCGGCTATGGCAGGAGAAGGTTCTACATACTAATAGATGAGGCAGAGAAGCTCTCAGAGAGCTCGATACTCTCAAGAATCGTAGCTGAAGGTAGGAAGTATGGGATTGGGATCGTGTGCATCTCCCAGAGGGCAAAGGCGCTAAGCAGGGAGCTGCGCAGCAACGCTGCGCTCACATTCGCCTTCTCCCAGCGCGAGCCTGAGGAGCTCAACTATCTTGCGAATCTGATCTCCGGGGGAAACGAGATGAACAGGTTCACAGAGGTAAAGAAGGGGCTTAGGAACCTGCGAAGAGGGCACTGCATGGTTACAGGTTCTGGGATGAGGGAGCCGCAGCTTGTGAAGGTCAATCTCTTCAGCGAGCAGTACAGGGATCCAACGCACCAGATACTCACCTTGGCAATGCAGGCGATAAGCAAGAGGGAGCTGTACTCCCGTCTGCTGGCAAGGGGCTACGAGCTCTCGCAGATGAACCTCGCCCTCTCCAGCGCGCTCTTGAAATCAAAAATAGAGTCCCACAAGATAGACTCCGGGCCATATGCGGGAATCTGGTACATGACTAGACCGAGAAACAGCGCAGAGCATGACATCCACCTGCAACTAATCAGCAGGCATCTCAAGAAGATTGGGATAGGAAACAGGGTGTACAACTCTTCGTATGGCCCGGACATCATAGCATTCGCCAACCGCTGCAAGATCGCAGTTGAGTATGAGACCGGGAAGAACGCGTTTGACCAGGCAAAGAGCATGATAGAGCGCAGGAAGCAAAAATTCCAGAAGGTGATCGTGGTGGTCAAAGAAACCTCTCTGGAACGCTATAGGTGCATCGGGGGCATAGAACTCTTCAGCCCATCCGAGTTCTTCGCCATCAGCTCAGTCTTAGACCTCCCTAAAGAGGACGCTCACGCTTCTAACAACTGCGTTCCTTCCGGGATAGAAAGTTGAGCTTCCTGAAGAAGAGGCTCCTGAGACGCTTGCAAGACCCATGGGATAGAAATACGCAGATCCCTGCACGGTTATGTTGACTATCTGTACCTGCCTAGCTGAGCCAGCGAGCAGCCGCGCTTGGGAGGTGGCGTTAGCAAGGGCACCTGCAAGGGCGCTTTGCATAAGGGCGCCTGCACGAGAAGAAGAGAACTGTTGGTTTGTACCCTGAACATCAACATTCGGTATGCCCGAGATCGCGGAGAGGGCTCCATCAACGCTATTTATACTCGGGATCGTGGCAGCAATCGACTCCTCTGCCACGTACTGGCTCACATTATAGCAGCATGTGCTTCCAGCAACAGTGCCTGCGGGCTGCAGGCTCGCGCAGTAAAGCTGCTTTTGAGAAGCTGCGTTGCCAAACGGCACAGCGGTGTAGTTGCTGCACAGTATCCTCTGCACCATCTTGTTGCTATAATACTGAGTCTGCAGAAGGGAGAGGTTATTATCAAGATATGCGGCAATCGTGGTGTTGAGGGCGCCCATTGTGGCACTAAGGTTCGCAGCAGCAGATGCGGCTGTGCTTCCGCTTCCATTTACGCTGATGTAAATAAGCGCCTGGTCAGGGTATCCATATGCAACTCCTGATGCGATTACTGAGATGAAGGGCCCCTGTTCCTTTGGGAAGCCTATAAAGGCTACCTCCACCACGACGAGCAGCGCTATCACTGAGAGTACAAGCGCTACGTTTGAGCCTAAATTCTTGCCAGCCATCTAATCAAACTACTCTTGACTTGCTCCTATTTATAACATTCTCTAAAACAGGCTTAAACAAGCTGTATTTGTAAACCATCTTTTATATCTTGTCTGCAGTAATCAATACAGCCCCTGCTGTCTCATTTCCTTATGGCTCTTGGCAGGGTCTTAGTGATGCTATGGCTACCCAAATCCCACCAAAGAAGGATACTCCAGAGATCTTTGAAGCCTGCTTCGGGGGCGACATTGACCTTGTTCGCTCCCTGATAGAGGAACAGGGATGCGAAGTCAATCTCAAGGACGAAGAAGGCAATAACGCCCTGATGTTTGCCTCATACAGTGACAGGACGGAGGTCATAGAGTACCTGATAGAAAAAGGCATAGACCTCAATTCCGCCAACAACCAGGGATTCACAGTCCTGATGCAGGCGTGCGAGAACGGCAGACTGAGCATAGTTACAAGGCTTGTCGAAAACCACGTTGACGTGAACGCAAAGGAGGCAAACGGGTACAGTGCGATAAAGTTTGCATGCGAGCGCGGCCACTTCCCCATAGTAAAGTACCTCTATGAGCATGCCGCTGACATAAACGCCTCAGACAACAACGGCAATACGATCTTCATGTATGCGGTATCCGGCAGCGATCTTGACATAGTGAAGTATGTGGCTGCAAGGTGCCATGACATAAATGACAAGAATAAGTTCGGCCACAACGCACTGATGTTCGCGGCAGAGAGCAGCAACCTGCGTGTAGTTACATATCTGGTATCAGAGCTCAACTTTGGCGTCAATACTCACAACGACTTCGGCAGGACACCTCTCATGGCAGCCGCAGAAAAGGGCAAGCTGGACATAGTGATATTCCTTGCCGAGCACGGAGCAGACCCGCATGCACTTGACAAAAAGGAGATGGATGCCACTGCATACGCAAAGAAGGGGAAGCACCGCGGGATAATCGACTACCTATCCAGCCTCTGATTATTCGGTCTGGTCATAGAGCTCGTAGACATGCTTGTAGCTTTCTAGGGTTCCTATATCAAACCACTTCCCAGTGCAGACCACCCCCTCAGTCTGATTCCTCTTGCAATACCAGTCAACGAAATATCCGAAAGCGTCTGGGTTATTCCCCTCTGCCACATACCTACCGAACATGCCCAGAGCGCTGCTTGGAAAAGCGTAGATCCCTATACTGCATAGCGAACTCTTCGGATTCTCTGGTTTCTCCTGCAGCTCTACGACCCTCTCGCCCTCCATGCTCACCATTCCCATCTTCCTGCGCTCCTCTAGCGACTCAAGATTGTACACTCCTATGGCAGCGTTGCCGCCTTTCTTGAAGTGCTCTATGATTTTTGCTATGCTGAAGTCATAATAGTTGTCAGTGGAGATTATCAGTAAATCTGAGGAAACCTTCGCGTAATTTATTACGTAGTCTATCGCCTTTATCGAACCGAACTTCTCGTTGTTGTGCATTGTGGGCTCAACAAGCAATTCTAGCCTCTTTCCAAAGCCAGATCTCTCCTTGTTGGCCATATAATATTCAAACTGGCTCGCGAACTTTTTGTTGGTGTCTATTATTACCCTTCCAATCTCGGAACTGTCCTTGAGTCCTTCTAAAATGTGGTCTATCATTGGTCTGCCGTTAACCGGAAGCAGGGCCTTTGGTATGAAAAGACTCATCGGCTCCATCCTCCTTGCAAATCCCCCAGATAGCAATATAACGTCCATGATCATCACTGCGACACTGCGAATGAGTCGGTAGTATAGGCTATTGTGCCCTAACTCGCTTATAAGGTTATGCGGAACCGATGCCTTAAGCGTTCCAGTACGCCTCCCCAACCCCCTGCGAAAGCATTAAAACATTCAAATGAGATAGTAATGTGTTCTACATGAAAGGCCAGGTTGAAGTAAAGGAGATCGAGCTAGAGGAAGCAAAGCGCATCTCCTTGGAGCAAGATAAAAAGTTTGTCTGGCTTGGAGGGCCCACAAGGGTAAGTATACCGGAAATACTTGAGATAAGCGACACCAAGATACTCTCAATAGAGCCTGGCGAGATAACCCATTTCGACCAGCAGACCCTGGGCATGCTAGATGGCTTCATCTTCGTCTGCCCTCACGGCAGAACCTCTTTTGCGATTGCAAAATATCTCAAGAGCAAGAATATGGAGGCATACAGTCTAAAGGGCGGAGTTGCGGCGATAGTAGGCGAGAATTACTAGTGATATTATGTATCTTAGCGACAGGCACATAAAGGAGTTGATGGCAAGACTAGAGGATCCCTTGAGGATTTCCCCTTACAGCGAGGAAAGGCTTACTCCAAACGGCTATGATGTCTCGATCGAGGTCGTGGATAAAGAGGGGAAGATGCTTGCAGACAAGGAGTACGAGATAGCGCCTGGCGAGCTTATCAGGGTGAAGTCGATTGAGACTCTGGAGGTGCCAAGCGGCTACATAGGCTTCATGCTGCTTAGGAGCAGGTTCACAAGACAGGGCCTGCTGGGGCTTTTCGGGGTAATAGATAGCGGCTTCAAGGGCAAAATACACGCTTCGATTAAGAATCTGAGCGACTCCCCAATCCAAATCAAGCTGGATGAAGGTGTGATACACATGGTGCTAGCTACAATGTCCTCAGAATCCCAGGTGCCATACGGCACTGCGCACAAGCACCACTGGCAGCACCAGAAGTAGCCGCCTGCGCCCCTCTACTCTCTGCCCCCAGTTATCTGGTTAAATAGCCCAACAAAGCTCTCCCTCGCATTCCTCTCTGCTTCGAACATGCCCCTGTTGCCAAGCGCCTGCTCCTGTCTTGCATATATTATCACGTCTATCCAGTCCGCGAGCTTGACTATCTTGGATTCAAGGCTCTTGCGGTTCTTCTCCTCTTTGTACATCCCGTAGTACCTATCAGATAGCTCTTTGTCCCCAATCCTCTCGTAGAGCTCCCTTATCACGTGATCCCCCAGCTTGTCTAGGCTCTCGCGCAGATCTTCAGAGAGCTGCCCATGCCTGTATTTTGCTATGAAGTTGATGTCCCCAGACACCACTTCGTCCTTGTCATGGGTTATCGCAATGCGCATCACCTTTTCTGCGTCATTCTTCACTCCAGCGGCGTTTAGATAGTCAGAGAGCACCATCGCTATGAAGGCTACAGACCCCTCGTGTTCCATCACATTCTGCGGCTTTATTATCTGCTTGGTGTTGTAGCGTTGTATCGCCGTCATTGTGACTATTGTGTGCTCGAGGAAGTCGTCTATTATCCTGTCAAAAGAAGTTTTCTCCTCCATCTCTTTTTCCCGGTCTTTGAATATCGATTCTTAACTTTAAATGCCCTGCCGCATAAGCTCAGCCTATCTCTCCTGCATCTTCAATATCCCAGCAGGCATCAGTTCTAGTATCATAGATTCCAGGCTTTCCGGTTCAAAGCTAAACTTCTCTTTTAGATAGCGCTTCATTTCTGCCTCTACGCTTCTTATCGTATCTTTCATCTCCTTTATCTCACTCTGTATCCTAACGGCATCAGTCCTTGCCTTCCTCGCCGAAATCTCCAAGCTAAACACCTCCCTATTCGCCTGGTCTAGCAGCAATTCAATCCTCAGCTTGTGCCGGTCAATTCCAGGTATCTCCTGTTCGAAGATTTTCTTTACCATCCCTTTCCAATCCCTGCCGCACACTATCTCTACACTCCTTACTATGCGCTCAATCTCCCTTTTATCTGCAATGTCAACAGCTACGAAGCTTTTCTTGCCCGCCAACCTGTACCTCTCTACGCTTTCCTCAAGGCCTTTCCTACCCTGCTCCTTCACCATCCCGATGTATTCGTCAAGATTCTTGTTTACTAGCACTCTTGCCCTAAGATCCCCTACCTTTTCAACAAACTCGTCAAGATTTTCATATATCAAATTGGTTGGAGAGATCATTTCAAGCAGCGGCTTGCCGTGCAACACCCTATAGTCGTATTTCCCTGCCGCGTGGCCAAACTGCGTTGCCACTTTTTCTATCGGCCCCAAAGCCCTTTTTCTGGCTTTTTCTATACGCTCCAGATTTTTTCCAAGCCCCTCCTTCTTTTTCCGAGCTGCCACAAGCTCCGGAAGGC
This sequence comes from Microcaldota archaeon, assembly GCA_028867435.1. Lineage (GTDB taxonomy): Archaea > Micrarchaeota > Micrarchaeia > Micrarchaeales > CABMGC01 > JAGWGI01. The sequence goes on from JAGWGI010000020.1 coordinate 15,222, forward strand.
TCTCTGAAGAATTTGCCTCATCAATCCTTTCTTTTATCTGCCTTTCAAGTTCGTTAATTTTTGCATTCCTACCCTCTAGTTTTTCATAAAACTTATTGAGTATCTGCCTGCCATTAATGATCGCCTCCCTGCTTGGGCCCAGGAATTTGTCGAACAATTTATTGTACTGCTCGTTTACATGGCCGAAAAGAACATCCAAAGTCATGTATAAATCAGTTTCTTTGGAAGTAACATCCCTATACCTATCGAATACCGCATTTATCTGCTCAGCAGTTTGCTTTATCTCAGCTCCCATCTCTATTCCCTTTCCGGGATGACCTACCATCTGCCACTGCCTCTCCCTTAGCGCTTGGGCCCTCTCCTCATGCGAATCTAGGACAATTTTAAGCAATCCTACCAACTCATGCCTCCTTGAGGTATATCCATATTTCCCTCCAAACTCCTTGTCTGTGCACGACTGCAACGCATCCCGCGCCTGATCAAAAGCATGTTCGCATCTTCCAATTGGCTCAAGGATCTGCTCGTACACCTTCCCCAGCCTCATCTTGTTGTCAATGGCTGTGAAAAGGATTGGATCAAAAGGGAGCTGTTCTGAGAGCGCGCCAATGATTTGCTCTGAAGTGGCTTTTCCATCTTTCTGGTTTGCAGACTTCAAAACTTTCCTGCCCTTATCAGTAACTGACAGCCTTGCCCCATTTTTTTTGTACCTTGCCATAAAACACCCAGAATCTTTTATAAGTTAGTCTCTCGACCCCATTTAAATAGTTTTCTCAGCATTCGTTTTGGGTGCTTAGTAAGAAAAATAGTCTTTATTTGCTTCTTCATATTTTTTGAAGAACCATTCAATGAAGACATGCTCCCCTCCTTCTAGACCGGATCTCTTTAACGCTCTGTAATAACCAAACCTATCAACATATTTGATATCCATCATCGGATAGTCCATCCTATGCAATACAAAATTCATCATAAGCCTCGAAATTCTACCGTTCCCATCGCCAAAGGGGTGTATACTGACAAATTTTAAATGTACGAGCGCGGCAAGTTTGACTGGATTTATCTCATCCTTTGCTCTATTGTACCAAGAGAAGAAGTCCTCTAACAAATCGTCCAATCTCTCGGGCCTGGGTGGTAAAAAGTCGGTTCTATTTATTAATACTGGATAGTCTCTAATTTTTCCTGCCACCTCCATTTTTGTATCTGCAAATAACTTCTTATGCCACTGCAATACCCCCTCTAGAGATAAATCTTCCTTTTGACTTAATATCTCATAAAAAACTTCTTTGTGCAGCTCAGCCTCTTTCACATCATTTATCGCGGCATCCTTAGGCGTTTTTCTATCGATTAATAATTTTGCCGTGTCAGGAAAACTTAATTTTGAACCCTCTATTCTCTGTGTATCATACGTGAATCTCACCATGAAGGCCTCAAGATTCCTCCTTCTTACTATCACCGGGGTTTTAGCAAGCGTCCTACCATAGCTTTTCTTTATTTTGCTGAAATTAACATACCACCTCTTTTCATACAGCCCCTCAACTAGTTCTGATTTCATCACTGTAATGTTACTGGGTACAGAAACCCCTAGATACACCCTTTTTTTATACACCCTTTTCCCTTCCCTTAGGCTATGCTCAAGGTAATAGTAAGTCCTTCTTCCCCTCTCTACTTTCTTTATGAAAGGCATAATATATTGTGTGCCTACAAATCTAAATAATTTTCTATTCATGCCAAAAAGTAGTCATATAAACGAATCTGCGCTCTGCTAGAAGTTTGTTAAAATAAAAATGAGAAGCGAGCTTGCATGTGTTAGGATTTAGTAGCGGTGCGCTCGCGAATCGCCGAAGCTTTTCGCTTACACGCCCGCCCTATCAAAGTCGTGTACTACAACCACCCTAAGTCTCTCGTTTCGGGTGCGGCTTCGACCTTAGATGCTTTCAGGTCTTATCCGCTAAGCGCGTGGCTACCTGGCAATGCTATAAACAACCAGTAAACTAGTGGCGCCGGTGTTTCGTTCCTCTCGTACTAAAAACACCTTGCCCTCTGAAACTAACACCCTCAGTAGATATTACCGTACTGTCTCGCGACGTACTGAACTCAGCTCATGTAGGTCTTTAATGGACGAGCAGTCCAGCCCTTGGCGGCTCCTGCACCGCCAGGATGACCTAAGCCCATATCGATGTATCAAACGGCTGGGTCGATGTGAA
>JAGWGI010000021.1 GCA_028867435.1 Microcaldota archaeon
ATTGTTTCACGTCGGTTACTGAACATCGGCGCCGGTTACGACCCGGCGCACACAGTAACCAATTGAGAAATCCTATTTTAACCAAGAAAAAGGTATCGTAGCGAAGCCACACCCCACCCTAAAGGGTGCGGATTACTGAAGATTTATCCAATTCTTCTACTTTAAGATTCGATTTCTTCAATATTTCGTCCCTATATTTGGCTATCTCTAGCTTTGAAAGACCTATGGTTACCAATTCCAATTTTCTTGACATTATAATTTTCCTGCTGGTCGAATTCTTAATTAATGCGGCAATTATCCTATTTGTGTCCACTATGAGTCGCATTACATACCTCATTTGGCAAATCTTTTCCAGAGTTCTTTCTTTATCTTATGTCCTATTATTTCTGCGTCATCCTCGGTCATCTCACTATTACTGAGCAACTTGTCCATTAATTTTATCTCATACAGTCTTTTCTGAAACGCTTGCCTAGCGATGTCGCTCCACTTTAATTCCCTATGCTTTTTCATATCTCTGTACATTTCTTTGGATACGGTTAAGGTTATATTTGGCATCTAACCACAAATCAATTATGTGTAGACACATATTTAAAACTTTGGAATGGAACGTTAAAAGTACGCCGGGGGCGAGATTCGAACTCGCGAAGGCCATTTCTAGCCAAACAGCTTAGCGGGCTGCCGCCCTTTAGTGCCGTCTCGTGTTTAACAAGAAGACCGTACCACTAGGCGACCCCGGCGCAGATTTAATATGTGAAAACCAATACTTAAAGCTTATTATCGCTTATTCTTGGCAGGTATGAAGCAAAGGGGGTATTATACGTTGATAGGGGATACTTTTTAAAGTCCGGAAAAGAATGGTGTTGCTAAGGAAGGCGATATCAGATGCCAAAAACTCTGCAGGTTAGTCCACAGGAGCTCAAAGTCAATACTGATTTCTATCTTGGCAAGGCAGAGCACGAAAATCCTGCAAAGCTGCAAAAGCTTATGTTAGTATACGGCTCCGCAAGAATAAGGAATACTCTAGGTAGGTTCAGTGGGAACGACGCAAATCTAATTGCATACGTAATCACTTCGTTGGCCTACCACCTTCGCAATCCCAATGAATGCCTCCAGATATGCAATGCGATGGACAGATATAACACAGGTATTGCCGTGCACCTTGCAAGCCAGTTATGCAACTCGCTGGGGACAGAGGAGAAGCCAAACTCTGTACTGAATCTATCCAAGGTGCTTAGCTCTAGTGCTGTTGCAGATTTTATCGGTAAACTTGGGACTGAAGATGCGCTGAGGGTCATAGATTGCTTTGTGGAAACGGCATACGAACTTAGGAGTGTGAAGCGAATTACAGATCTGGTAAATGCGCTTCGTGAATACGACGGCAAAGTTGCGACAAGAATGGTCGAGGAATTTGGGATCCCATATTTCTTGAGATGCACAGAGAAGATGCAGAGGATCGAGAATTTCCTGACATCTGAGGAGGCGAGTAGTATCTTAAACTCTCAGCTTGCATCTAGCAGTACCCTTCTTTTCAACACTGCGGAGATGCTGCCCAAGTACGGCATGCGCGCAGTTCGCGCATTGAAGCTGGCAGCAGATGTTGGCATAGGACAGTTCAGCCTGCTTGATATCCTCCAAATTCGTTTGATAATCGATAATAACTTAGATTATCTAATCGGCGATGCAAACAGTGCGAGAGCTGTTCTCTCATATGCACTGCTTTGGGGCAACCCACCCAAACCAGAAAGGGAAAACATAGAGCACTATTCTACGCTGCTAGGTGAATACCTAGATGAGAAGTACGGTTTGACTACGCAGTTGAATACTAGCCAACTTGCATTGTTTTGCAAGATAGATGAATGGGATAGGAAAGGGGCCGCAAAAATAATCAGCAATGCAAATGAGTCTTACGGCGCGCAAACAATTGAGGGGCTGATCAAGGAAGAACTATCAGAGGCCGCCAAAGAGTACAACAATTCGCTTTTTATCAAGGAGTGCAGGCACGGAAGGGGTTTGCACGCAAACAGGGATTTTAAGCCTAACGAGCGTATATTCGAGCTGATCGGGGAAATTAGAACCAGGGCCAGCCTCCCTCATGTGGATACGGATAAGACTGTGAGGTACGTCCAGATAGGCCAGAGGTTGTATGTTGACAACTCCATTTCTTGGAAGATAGACTATATCAATCACTCCTGTAATCCTAATGCCGGGATAGTCGTAAGCTTCGCCAAGATGGGGTGGGTGAGTGTGAATCTGATTGCGATAAAGGAGATAAAGAAGGGGCAGGAGGTGACATTCGACTATTCGACGACTATGAACGAGGATAAGTACCAGTTGGAATGCCTGTGTGGCGCGCAGGATTGCAGGGGCAAAATTGGGGATTTCAAGTACCTTCCAAAGGAGAGGCAGCAGTACTACATAAATATGGGTGTGGTGCCCTCATATGCAACTAAAATTATGCAGATGGAAAGAATTGCATAGTGGGAGGATTTTTGTCTGCCGCCCTAGTGCCTTCTCCTTTTTCAAGAAAAAAGAATCTCTATAAGACACGGGCGCAGTTTATGGACTGTCTAGATATTCTTATATTGATGGCCTGCAGGTAACCTTTCTGACAAGTTCCCGAAGATATTTTGGGGACAGAAATAAGGACTTTCCATATCCTTTCTGTCCTCCAATTCGTAAGCTTTCTGATTGCGATTATTTGTTCTTCCAGTTTTCTGTCTATCTTCCTGTATACCGTCTTGGGCCTTGTTGAAAGATTTTTATAGGAGATTCCGCCTCTCTTCCGTGTTCTTCTCCACCATTTCCATACAGTCTTCCTTGAAACTCCGAACATCTTTGCGATGCTCTTTATCTTTTTTCCTTTTTTACGTGCGGAAACCATAAGTTTCCTTACTGCAATCCGAATGGGTCCTACGTCGTTCATACTGTTCGCCAAAAATAGAATGACTGCGTAGAATAAAAACCAATGTTACCAATGTCCCCTTACTTTACACATTGCATACTATTGTCATACATTTCTTAGAATGTGGACTTTTTCTGAAGCTACAAAGCCAAATGTTTTGGCGTCTTTTTTCCTGCCCCCTTCTATTAAAAGCAAGTAGTCTTTGCCCATTATCAAATTTTTGAATCGCACTTCGCTTTTATCGATTATGCATTCGCTGATCACTTCATTCAGGTAGAGGAGCTTTGCTATTCTGCCATGAAGTTCAGGATAATCTTTTGCAGGGATTTCAATTATGCAATTACAGGTAAGTTGGAATGTGGGTATCTTCTGGATAACTTTATTCTTTCCAAATTCCTTAAATATCTCGGTTCTTGTGAAAAAGGGGCCGATTGGGAGTTTTTCATTTCCATGAGTTTCGATACAACTCACTGCACAAACCCTATGCTCAAGGCCCCTTAATCTCCCAATGGCGTTATCCATCGTATCGTCATTGAATCCAAGGTCTATTGCGGCATATTTTGCAACATCGGAGCTCTGTCTAAAGTACAGCTTTGTTTGACATAACCTTCTGATGTTTTGATGCATGTCGGTAAGATTATGAGTTATTATAACAAGCCCTATGCCTTTCTTTCTGAAATCCTGTATGCGCTGTATAAGATCAATGGTCACTGCAGATTTCTCGTCCTCTTCTATTGCTAGCTGGGCTTCCTCCAAGATCACAGAAGCTCTAAGCTCTGAGTCTCCTTTTTCGTCGAATTTTCCGAGGAAGTTATACAGCTGGTTGAGGATTAGGGAGTAGAAGAATTGCTTCATGTTGTTGCTGACATTGGAGAGGTCAAATATCACGCTTTTTGCGAATAGCTCCTCCAAGTCTATGCCGTCTGTCACTGCAAACTCTGGCCTAAAAAGCATCAATCTAAGGTTCTCAAGAGCCGCTCTTATATTTTCACCATGTTTGGTATACCTCACACCGGTGCTGGTACGCCTGCCGTGTTGCTCAATGATGGCTTCTTCTATCTGATTGTAGACCAAGACTGGGTCTGGGCAGCTATCTTCCCGATAGGCCTTGTTGAATGCGGAAAGGAGGCACTTTTCAAGAGAGTTCCTGTAAGGACCGGCCTTAGAGGCGTATGCCAGCAACATTGCCAGATTTTGGTAGAAAGGCTCCCTGTTTTCCGGATTGTAGCACTTAAAGAAGTTTATTGGCAGCGCCATGTCATAAAGCCTTATTACATTAATACCGGTTGCATTCCCGAATTCTGACCACTCTTTGGTTGGGGAGATCACAACAACACTTGTCTGTGATTTACCTGAAAGGTATATTTGACTCGCCAGATGCATTGCGGTAAGGGTTTTTCCAGTGCCTGGGAGCCCAGTAATTATTGTTCCTAGGTTCAATGTGGATTTTTCCAATGAGGTTCTATTTGGCGAGATGCCAATCGAGCCTTCTAGGAAGTTGCCAACATTTATTTCCCCATTTATGCTGGTGCCAAAATCGGTATTGACCCTGACTTTTCTCCTTATCCTGTCTGAGAACCCCAAGAAACCAGCAGACGAATTCGGATGGAAGGGCATCGAGTCCATACAGCTAATTTTGCTGTATAAAGAATCGATGCTACTGCAAGACAATTCGGCTGAGCTTAGAATCAGGGAATTCGCATATATGTATTCTGAAAGGCTGGAGATGTCCCCCTCAAGTATAAAGAGGATCTTATAGGAGCTGCCGTTAGCTGACATTATTTTGTTGATTTCCTCTAGCATCTGCGTAAGGACTTGCCTTTCATCTGATCCATAATATAGATCGTGCTGTGTGGAGCCTGCAGAACTAAATCTGTTGCCCAAGGCCCTGGTTAATCGCACTTCCTTTTGGCTAAGCGACTCTTCTATCCTTTCCTTTACAGTTCCCGGGTATTTTGCCAGGCACCTCACAAATGAAATGAGCAGTCTTGCGTCCAGGCCCCTAAATAACCTATAAATCTGCTCTAGAAACGGCTTACTTTCAGCGTGGAGGAATGGAACTAGGCAGATCTGCTTTGGCCTTAGTGTTGGAGTGTTTATAGGCTCGCAATCAAAACCTGGGATTAGGTTATGGAGCCTGAGGGCGTAGTCGGTTGAATCGGTAACTATCGAAGTGGAACTTTCTTTCAAATCGTGGATAATCAGGCAGTTGGAATCAAGAAGCGCCTCAACAAAGGTTGTTGGGTTCAGTTCGCTTGGAAGGGTAGTGATGCGATATGGGAATAGATTATTTGTCATGCAAAAGCCACTAGGAGTATGAAAATTAAGGAACTCATTATCATAAGGCATGAAACTCTGAGCAGTTGAGAGTAAGAAAGGGCAACTTGCCTGCGGATATAGGCAATGAGGGATGAGGATATGATTCCAAGCGGATAGGCAATCAATGGATAATTAATGGCTGTTTTGTCCAGGGTTAGATACAAGATGGTGCCAATGCTAATCCCAACAAGAGAATATGTAAGATAGTAGCGATATTTCGGCACACTTGTATAAAGGTGTTTTAATTCTAGCGTGAGATCACCAAATAGAGTATGAAGGAGAAGGCAAAAAGCGCTATTAGCGCCTTTTCCTGCTGGGAGAATAGTGCTTTATTGGAATCTGTACGCTTGCCAAGTATTACAATCGCCTTTAGATTTAGCAACATTACCAAAACGATGCCGCTCGCCTGTGTGATAATCACAAATAGCATCGAGAAAATATTGTTCATAGGACGAGAACCTCGAGGTTAGACTCTGCGGCATAGGAAAGAAGCACTGCAGAAGCTTTTGATTTATGGAGCAGGAGATGTGATGCAGCATCCTTCTGCGGAAAACTTGCAAGTAATATTAGTTTCCTTGAATTTATTTTTAGTTTTTGTAGCAGGTCTAATTCTATGATCTTTATAATCCCAAATCTCTCCAAAGCTACTTGGCTGACGCGTTTCCTTTCGGCATTATCGAGATAGATGCCGTTGACCAGAAGATTTTCGTAAAGATAATTATGGAGTTTTGCCGCTTCTATGTTAAAAGAGGCGGAGCCGAACTTGTCGGGTGTCACATGTATGGCGGTGTCGGTGTAAGTATGCCTTATCCTTAGCTTTTGATTACCTGGCCTTATGCGTAGGGTGGCCAGCAGGATCAAAGCTCCTAGAAATATAGGCATGGCCTGAGAGAGCATTACATAACCAGTATTCATACATTAACCACCCTGAACTCTTTTCGAGCATAACGAAGGATTTTGTAACCTAAGGATTGCGAGGTTGCTATGGCCTCTTCTAAATCCCCTCGCTCCAGGCCACATCTAAGCGAAAGTTCATCTTCGTGAATTTTCCCAATCTTTGATTCAGAGACGATTAGGTGGGAAAGTAATAGATCCGCCCTAGACTTGATTTTTTTGCTTTCATCACCAAGCTTGTCTCTTTCTTTTAGCAGTTCTAATATCCGTTTGGCTAGTATTATGTCAGGATTACCTAAATCTTCCTCATGGTTTGGAGGGACGACTTGATTGCTTTGTCCATTCCCAATTGCCAAAATTATGTAAGGAAATATGCTTTCAATCCTAAAATCATAGATTCCATCCAAGGCGCAGAGTATGCCCAGCAGCCTTAAAATAGTCCCTTTGAGGAGATATACTGGAGAGGAGGTTGAGTATACCTCTCCAACCACTGATTCACTTGAAAACTTGAAGGAATAGAACTGATAACCATCAAAATTGGAGAGGTACTGCAATTCCTTGCCCTCTTTCACCAATGAGAGATTGGGATAGTTAGCTAGCACCAGTTTAATCTCTGCTTTTGATTTGATCAGCCTGGCAACTAGGGGTATCTTCATGCAGAGCATGCCTTTATTAAATGGTTCAGTCCTTGCCAACTAAACCACACTCATTTAATGAAATTGCAAATGCCTCTGCTATTGCCTGATCTGATACCTTAATCTCTCTGAGCATATAGAGGATCTTGCGCCTATCTGCCCCTGCACGGATTAGGCCGGTTATCAGTTTGCTAAGCTCCAAAGCGTAGCCTGATTCGAACATGCCAAGTATCTTGGCCGCTTCGCCTTGTCCAAGCGGGAGCCCTGCAAGCAATTCCTTCAATCTAAATTCTTTGATTTCTAGTTCCATCTTAACGCCAATTAATATCGAGAGGCTCGTAGGGGATTTTACTCCTGCCACTTTATCTATAAAGAATTTTGAGCGTTTATTGTCCTTGTGAAGCTGTATCACCAAGCAGCCCCCGACGTTCAGGTTTTGTACCGAATTCTTGTCTGGTTCCAGAAGCCCGTAATTTTCACAGAGCCTTTCGAGGCTTGGCGTATCCTGAATCCTGAATACAAAAACCGTTGAGATATTTGAGAGGAATTTCTCGCTTATGTCGCTTATGATTTGGGAAGCCATTATCACTCCGACCCCGTATTTTCTGCCTTCTCTAATCAATATCTCGAGCGAATCTGAATTTTGTAGCACCTTCCAGGCTTCGTCCAGCACTAAGAACAGGTTGTAGACATCACTGACTCCCCTTTTGCGCATTAGTTCTGATATTGATTCCAGCACTTTTTTGGCACTATGTTGCTTTTGTGCCTCGCTCAATACCGAAAAATCCATGTAGCTCAATCCTGGGAGCTCTAGCAGTTTATGGTCTGGGGAGATTGATTCTAGGCGCTCTGCATTTAGGTCGGTGAGGAAATCGCGCCTTTCTCCAGTGAGGTCTATTACCAATACCCTGGCGTGCATGAATATGCTCATGCGTACAGCTAGACTCTTGAGGAGATAACTCTTCCCGGAACCAGTGATGCCAAATACGAAAATATGAGGGTTTATTGCAGAAGAGACGTTCAGGAAGAATGGTGCAAGCGAAAGTTTGGCTTTGCCCACGTATACACAGTCACCGCAGTTGATCTCGCCAGAGGCTGAGGTAGGCTCTTCGGAATATGGCATTCCGATTATTCTAGATATTTGCAGGGAGCCTGTAATTTGGGTGTCATGGAGCATTCAACCACTTATGTTTTTCATCAACTCCTCGCCAGATAGAAATCTGTGAGACAAGTTGTACGTGGCGCCAAAAAGATTGGAAACGCTATCTAACCTAGAGAGCATCGTATTTGCGGCTTCGCTTTCGCTGTAGCTAGATGCACTGCATTTAATCCTGATCTTGACATGCACCGGCTTTGACCCATGAGAGATTTCCGCAATTTCACCGTTTATCACTTCCAATTCGCGCTGGAGTTTATTTGTATGGCCTATCTTCGTGCCATCTAACCGTGAGAGCTCTATCTCTTTTATTCTGCGTCTGGTTTCGAGCTCTTCTGTCACTTTTTTGGTGCTCATCTCCTCAACAATCACAGAAAATTCGAAAGGGTATTTGCACTTTGCAACTATCTCATTAAATTTCTCGCTGGCACCAGTGACTTGGGAGTTTAGTTTCAGCAGCGAAGCACCAACGCAGGTATAAATATTTTCAGAATGAAGCACCGCAACGCGTGGGTTGTGTGAAAGTGCGTAGCTTCCTGAAACGATGCAGACCTTCGCCTTCCTTGAGAGCATGGGATTTATTATGTTGGCAGACTTTGAATATATGATCGAAACAAGGAATGCTGCGCAAGCTGAGATTAGAGATGCGACGCTTGCAAAAAGTATTGATAGCAAAACAAGAATTGCAAATATCCCATAAATTAGATAGTTATAGTAGATGCCGGGTAATTGAAATCTGTCCATTTATACCACTAGATTAGCCTAAATTTCCCGAAGAATGCCTCGGATCCAAGCAGCTGCGAGAATTCTCTTATAGATATTCCGGTAATGATCAGGCTGAATGCAGGCAGTATGAAGACCTGCATTATCAGATACGAAAGAGCGGCGAAGATGCTATTAAGTGATTCGTCGAGCTGCTGCGTTGCCGATTGGAGGCTCATTGCAATCTGCGTGAATGGCCCGGAGTCCGATTGGTTGAGGCTTTTTCCAGTGCTTTCGAGCAACTGGCTGCTGGCAGACTGCATGGAGGAAGACACGTCTGTCAGTGAGGTGGAATTAATGCTAGTGGAATAGGAATTTATCGTGGCTGCATTGAAGATATAGGTTAGTGGGAGAACCACATATGTGCCTATGGCGACTGCAATCAAGAAGCCTCCAAGTTTTCTGGTGGCGTATAATGTCCTGAGTATTATCCCTAGTGGCAATATTACCGAGACCGCGGTTATTGATACGAATGAGAGAAGGGCGGCTTGGACTGCAATCCCTATAGAGAGTGTGGTCAGTATGCCAGAGATATACTGGATTTCGCTCATAATAGGTGAGAGTATGGAAGAAAAAGAGACAGACAAAATAAGGAGGTTTATCTTTATTGCAGAAATCACGCCCAATAGGGTGTTTAGAGAAAGCAGTGCCGCAAGCAGCCCGGATACCGTGGCGAAAACGGAGTTGTAATGAATCCCGGAAATTGAGTACCCCTGAATCGACATCAGGTATCCATAAGAGAAGCAGAGCGCGGAGTTAGCGTCCATATATGAAGGGCATGAGGCGAGTGTGTTTGTGCCAGATGCCAGGGAATTTATCACATCAGTAATAATCCCGCCGCTTGCAAATAGGGTTATTAGGCTGCCCACAAGCGCACCGTTTATAATTGACTGGATAATCTCGTTCTTACCGAACTCTTTGAGTTTCTTCTCGTCTAGGGCGTATCCCAGACCGAGTGATATCCCGCTTACGGCTATCATTATCCCAATGATGGATATGGCTATCCCGAAACCATAGGTACCGAATATGACTGGGGAAAAGCTCATTGCCTCACCTTATTGCATTCGCAGTTGCATTCATGCTCATGTTCGCCAGAAGGTGCGTTGATGCAAGGGCTAGGCCGCTGGAGGTTACGGAGAGGACCGCAACAACTATTGCCCCGATTATAATATTTACTGAGGTGGTGTGGAAGTTTGCCTTCTTGTCAGGAGGAAGCATCTGCCCTACGGCATAAAAGACCCCGGCGATTATGAATAGCACCGCGCTTAACATGGGCCCTACCTGCGCCAGTACCTGCTGCAGATAGGCTAGTGTTCCTGTTATATTGTAAAGAACTGCAGTATTTCCAATTGCACTTACAAGCGCAGTTTGCCATGCGTGCGCACCCCAGGGGAAGATATTGCTTATATTCATATATTCACTTTTATATTTTAATAATAAATCATATACTTAGATAAATATTTAAATATAATGGTATCTATGATACCACCCTTTTTAAGGTAGAGCTCGCATTTTAATCTAAATTGCAGGGCTCTGCCCTTTTGAGGCGGATTGAGATGCCAAAGGTTATCGATAAGGAAAGGCGAGAAGAACTCAAGTCAAAAATGCTCAAGCTCTTGAGCATCAACGGCAGGATGAGCATAGGGAATCTTGGAAAGAATCTCAAGATAACAAAGCCTAGCGCATACCACCTATTCCTTGAGACAGTCAAGGAGTACGACCTCAAGTTTGTCCCGGAGATTGACATGAGCAAGATCTGGAGGTACGAGTTCATCAAGCTCAGCAGGATGAGGACAAAGAAGGAGATACTTGATGAGGCAATAGAGGAGATACCTGAGGCCGGCTTCGAGGAGTATGTTGTGATGTTTAAGTTCCTTGGCAAGCAGCCCAAGGAAGAGGAGATATTAAAGGCTGTAGGGGGATCGCATATGCCCCAGTTCATAGCCACGCTAAGCGGAAAGTACAACCTGATGATGTACATTGTGGCAAGGGACTACGAGGCCATGAACAGGTTCATAGTGGAGTTCTCCAAGAGGCTAAAGAAGCCGCTTGTCTCAGAGCTCAATAGGATAGAGGGATCTCTGGGGTTCTTCCCGCTGCGCAACGAGCTCATGCAGGACTTCAACATCTCGGAGACATATCTATCGCTGCTACTGGGCTTAAACGAAGATGGGAGGCAGGAATTCATCAGCATAGCCAAGAAATTCAAGAAGGAGCAACAGGGCATGGTATACGCAATGGACAGGCTAAAGCGCACCGGAATACTCAGGAGGGTAACATATTACGAGGGCAAACCCAAGAACACAAATAACGCCATTGTGCAGGTCAAAATCACGGATTACGAAAAATTCCTTGCGAACAGGAATGGCTATTACACTGAAATGCTAAATGGCAATGGGAAGAGGCATTGCGAATACACTTATATGTGCGACATCTCAAATCCCCAAGGGAGCTACATGCTGCTCAACTTCCCAGATAAGGAGAGCTCGAGGAAGTTTTTCTCGTCGCTAAAGCGCTCCATTAAGGGGGCAGAACTAACGTTTATACCGATGTCAAAGATACTCATAGGCAGGGTGGGCATCAGGGACTTCGACATGAGGTATTCATCGCAGTACAGGGCCCTTGAGGGCGCAAAGCTGGTTCCGAGGTTCGAGAGGAAGGAGGACGGCAGCATAGAAGTTGAGAGCCAGGAGCAGGGAATAGACATTCAGGAGCTGCATGGCATGGGAGAGATAGAGAATTGATTTTGTAGATTTAGAGACAAACTGAGCATAGTAGTTTATAATAAACCAATAATTATCTTATTTTATGATTCAATTTAACCAAGGCTAAACAGAGAACAGCCAAAGCTGCAAATAATAAAGATAATCCTATGCCCAATGTGAATAGATAAACCATATAACATATTCCTTTTATTATACTTATACCCTGACATTCTGGAGTACTAAGTATTACGAATATGAGAGTTGATATAAATGACAATATAAGTGTTACTTCAACTGCAAGCATTTCTTTGAATACTTCTTTTGCTGCTGCCTTAGGTATTATACCAGACTTCAAGTTTACAATTCCAGATATTGCTGCGGGAATTAGAGAGATTATGATACCCTCTGAAACGAGGATTATATTTATTGTCGTAGGAGACGCAATATTATTATGTAGAATAAGTACTGTAGCGACTATACCAAAAATCAACGCCAAAATTACGATGCAGTTTTGTTTCACTATGAACTACCTTCTCAGTGCAATTAGACGCCGTGGAACCAGAATCCCTTGCCCTTCTCTTTCTCCTTTGGCTTTCTTCCCAGCACCTTGTCCACAAAAGTCGGCTTTGCCTCTGGCTTCTCGCCATTTATGACCTCGCGCTCGTACTGCTCCTGGAAAGCCTTGAACTGCGCCTTCTTCTTGATCTCGTACTCCGCCTGCTTCTTCTCCCATTCTGGCTTCATCTTCCTCCACTGCTCCATGGTGTAGCTGTATGGCGGGTGCTCCCTGATTCTTGCGGGATTGAAGGCATAGGTGTAGAACTCCTTTATGTAGTCGTAATCGCGCTCCTCCACCTTGGCGGGGTTTATGTGGACTCCCTGCTCCCCCAGGAACTTTGCGAGCTCCTCTTTGCTTATCTTCTCCTTTAGGTTGTCGGCGTCAGGAGGGTTGTAGGTTATGTTTATCGTGCGCCTAATGAAGTTGACAGTGGCCTTTAGTACGGCGTCCTTTAGCATCAGTCGATACTGCAGCCTTGTGCAGTGATCTATGTCGCGCAGCTCCCCCTTGCTGAGATCTAGGAATGTGACCTTCTTTATTATCCTGTATGGTACCCTAAACTTTGCGCCGTTCTCGAAGATGTACTGCTTTTCCAGCTCATCTGAGCCTAGCTGCTCCTGCTTCTTTAGCTCTTTTTGGTACTCGTTGCTATCGTGCTGCGTCTCTTCCCTTCTGTCCATGGGGAACCACCCTAATTAAAGCCTAAAGACTAGATCTTCGTTGCCGCGGCAGGCTCAGCCAGTTTCTCGTTGGCAAAGTTCGTGACAGGTATGCCGCCGTTTACCGGCAGCGCGAAGTAGTCTACCATCTTTGTGTAGTGCTTTATGTATGACGGGTGGGCCTCAAGAGCCTTGATGTTCCTTAGGTACTTATCCTTGTTGTACGCCCAGTCCTGGTGAGTGCTCTGCCATTCCTTGGAAGGTATCGAGTACTGCTTTTGGATCTTGTCCCTGTACACTTCTGGGAAGACATTGAAGGTGCAGAACGGAAGAACCTCGCCGTTTGGCATTGCGTAGTGTATGTCGCACTTCTCAACCCTCTTGATGTCGTAGGAGTACTCGTCCTGGAAGTGCATCATGCCCAAAAAGACGCTCTTCATCTGCAGCTTGCCAAGGGACGCAAAGTCCTTCTTGAGGAAGAGTGAAGTTAGCATCTTGACGAAGTTTACCGACTTTGGCTGCTTGCTTGAGTCTATGAACTTGTTGAGCCCTAGAAGCGCCTTGATTGCAATCACCCTCCTTGCCAGCTTGCCCTTTCCGTCCATCTCGTTCACTGCGGCCTGCAGGTGCTCAAGCAACCCTGCAGCATCCACGAACTCTGTGAGCGGTATTATCTTGTTGTCGCTGTCAAGGAAGATATATGACCCTGCGCCACACGCAAAGTGTATAGAGAGGTCGTACTTGTATTCTCCAGATAGCGCCTCTATGAACCTGTTTATTCCGCCAACATAAGGAACTGAGAACCAGTGCTCCTTTCTTATCACCCCGTGGGTCTGCTCTTCTATTAGCTTTATGGCCCCAGGTATTGTGATCCTCTGCTTCTCTCTAAGTCTTGATGGCATCCTTCCCACCAGCGAAACCGGCTGGAAGTTTACGGCCCTGATTATGTCTGCGTTGTTTAGCGCGAAGTTGATTATCGAACCCAGCTCATGGTCGTTTACCGTCCTAATCACTGTCGGCACCAGTACCACGTTGATTCCAGCCTTCCGAACTACGTCCAGAGTCTGTGGCGCTTCCCAGTGGTTCTTAGGGTTTGCGCGCTTGCTCACTCCGTCAAAACTCATGTACAATGTACCGACTCCGGCATGCTTTATCTTGTATGCGAGCTCAGGCTCGTGGGCAAGTATGATCCCAGTGGTATTCATCTGGATCTGATCAAACCCTGCCTCCTTTGCAACCTTTACCACGTCAACCACATTCGGGTGCATCAGCGGCTCTCCCCCAGTTATCTGTAGCGCGTTTGTGGGTATCGGCTTTTGGTTTCTTAGGTTTATGAATATCTTCTTGAGCTCCTCTATCGAAGGCTCGTATATGGGCTCTCCCTCCTTTGCGTAGAAGAAGCAGTACCAGCACGAGAGGTGGCACCTGTTGGTTATTACGACATTGGCAAGTCCGGTGTGCGACTTGTGACGCTCGCACATCCCGCAATCAAATGGGCAGTTTGCCCCTTTTGTATCTGAGATGTAGTTAGGGTTGTCGAATCCCCTGCCGTAGTAGTTGTAGTCCCTCATCTTGGTGTACATGTCGTAGTCTTCCCAGTACTTCTCTATCGTCCACCCGTGGTCCTCGCAGTGCTTTCTGATCATGACAAAGTCCCCGTCCCTGTAGATTATGCCCTCGACAACGAGCTTGCACTCAGGGCAGACAGTCTTTGTCCTCTCTATCACAGGCATCTTCTCAATCTCCTTTATATCCCTATGATATGGGGCAAGGAGCGGATCTTCTGTTATCTGCGGCTTTGTCACCTGAGCCGTGACTGTTCCGCTTGAAGTCGAAATGCTGACCTGCTGTATTTTTGCCTCTGATGGCTGCGCTTTGGCCTGAGTGTGGCTGTGCTCCTGCTCGTGTGAGTGGGAACCGTGTCCACCGCATCCGCATGAATCTGATGCCCCACTTTTGCCGCAGCCGCACGAACCTTCAGCCCTGCCGCATTCGCAAGCCTCCCCTTCCATCTTACCCTCAGCGCATCCACAAGAATCTGACATAATATCACTGTGTTATGAACAGAGCACGTATTTAAAGCTTTTCTTAGAAACGTTTTCCAAAAAGATGGACTCGAATGGCCTTGTTGGGGCGGAATTATGGCCTTTCTAAACGTTTGATGAAGAGTGTATTTAAATACTGGGGATAAACGGTGTAGTGATTTTGGTGGCTACTACTATTTTCAGGCAATCAAAGTGGAACCTGAGCGGGCTTGTAAAAGACGGAAAAGACCTAGAGGCACGAATGAAAGATGTGGAGATTAGGGTAGGGGAGTTCGAAAAAAACAAGGGCAAACTGCGCGCAAACATGACAAGGGAGAGGTTTCTCTGGGGCATAGGGTCGCTTGAAAGGATAAAGGAGGATAGGTCGATAATAGAAAACTACGCAAGGCTTAAGTACGATGAGGATACGCAGTCTGAAGAAGCCTCAGCATTATTGAACAGTATCAACCGCTGGGGCGCCCAGATGACAAACAGGGTGCTCTTTGCTTCCCAGTGGTGGGAGAAGGAGGTAGATGATGGAAATGCTTCGAGGCTGGCAGGCTACAGCCTAGAGCTGCACGACAAGCTGATGTACTATAGGGATAGTGCAAAGTATTCCCTATCCGAGCCAGAGGAAAAGGTCATAAACACCCTTGAGGTAAGCGGAATAGATGCGCTGCAAAAGCTGTACCTGAAGATAACTAACGGTTTTGAATACACGATTGCTGTTGGAGGCAAAGAGGAGAGGCTCAACGAAGAACAGATCTCCAAATATTTTAGTGACTACTCAAAGCCGGTCAGGGAAAGTGCATACAATGAAGTGCTCTCAAAATACAAGCAGAACAACGCCGTGCTTGGGGAGATTTACCAGAGCGTTGTGACCAATAACGTTGACGAGTCCGTAGGCATGCGCAAGTACCCTGCTCCGATATCTGCTGAAAACTTCAGCAACAATATTGACGATGAAACAGTGGAGAAGATGCTCTTTGCATGCAGGGAGAACGGCTCTGTGTTCAGGGAATTCTTTGAGGAGAAGTCCAAGATTCTCGGATACCCAATTGACAGATATGACATAAAGTGCGGGATTGCCGAGGGAGGAACCGAGAAGTTTCCGTTCGAATCTACAGTTGGCACCATACTTGAAACGTTCGATAGGTTCAATCCTGCAATGGCAAAGTATGCAAAACGGGTATTTTCAGAAGGGCATATCGACTCGGTATCACGCAAAGGGAAGGTTAGCGGAGCGTTCTGCTACTCGATCACTCCAAAAATTACGCCTTACATCCTAATAGAGTACGGAAACATGCGCCAAGACGCCTCCACTCTTGCCCACGAGCTGGGGCATGCAGTTCACGCCATCGCCGCATCTGGCAGATCAATAATCAACATGGAAGAGGCTGTGCCCTTGGCCGAAACCGCGTCTATGTTTGCCGAAATGCTGCTGATGGATAAGATGATATGCAGCGCCAGCGGCGAAGGAAAAATTGCTATGCTCAACGAGAACCTTGTGGAGCTGTACCTGAACATACAGAGGCAGGCATACTTTACGCTCTTTGAGATTGAGGCGCATAGGATGGTTCCTGAGGGCGCAACTGTCGAGGACCTAAACAAGCTCTACCTAGACAATCTGAGGGAGCAGTTCGGCGCCGCAGTAAAAGTGCCTGATGCTTTTCAGGTCGAGTGGAATTTGATACCGCACATATACTCAACTCCCTTCTACTGCTACTCGTATTCGTTTGGAAACCTGCTTGCACTCTCGATGCTGCAGCGATACAAGAAGGAGGGAAGCTCGTTCTCCAATGACTACATGGACATACTCGCGGCTGGAGGATCCACAAAACCGGAGAAGCTGCTCGGAGAGTATGGGATAGACTTGCATTCATCGGGATTATGGCGGGAGGGGTTTGGTTACATCAAAGAAAACGTGGCAATGCTCAAAAGGATGTGATTAGCATCTCACTTCAATAGAAATGCCAAGAATGGGTGAGTGGGCTTCAAGAGCTTAAACGAGTTGCCATCATCGCTTATACCGCCCCAATCGTCAAATCCAAAAGAGCCGCAGATAGCAGCCTTGACTTTTTGTTCGTCCATCTCTTTGCTTTGGACTTGATTCAAAATATATGCAATGTCCCTAAATGAGGCCTCATTCTTTCCTATTTCAATCAGGTACTTTACAGCCAATGCAACTGTAATAGATCTTTCAGTTTGGAGGTGTTTTTGGGAATCATAGTGTGATTCGAAGCCTTTGTCTATTGCAAGTTTGTTTTGGTAATCGTAAAGTGATTGAAGCCTTTATCTATTGCAAGTTTGTTTCGGTAATCGTAAATTGATTCGAAGCCCCCCTTTATTGCAAGTTTGTTTC
>JAGWGI010000022.1 GCA_028867435.1 Microcaldota archaeon
CCTGTACCCTGCCCCTTTCGGTTGTCAGCCTCCTCCCATTCCTTATAATATCTTCAGATTTACAATATCTGCATAGGGTTTTCATTTGGTCGCCAAAACCTTATGGGAACCCTATATATCTTTACCATTCGTATTTGGGGTCAGAGCCCCTTTAATACATAGTTTGGGTTGCACTCAAAGAGCTCATCTTCGCTGTACTTGCCTGTCGCAACAGCAATTGTTTTTATCCCAGCCTTTCTTCCACACTCCACATCCTTGAGAGTATCCCCAACTACGTACGCCAATCCTGGTACAAAGCCCCTCTTGCTAGCCTCGCTCAGCGCCTTCTTGACAAGCTCCACCCTATCTGTTCCATCCCCCCGAAGCCTCCGAAGTTAAGGTACTTGTGCAACCCTGATTATCTGCGTGTCTACCATACCCTGATGGTTTATCAAAGTAACATTCGCATCTACTCCGTAAACTCTCTTTATAGCCTCTGCGAAGAGACGATCCTTGAGCTGCGAGGTGCTAATCAAGGTGCATCAACATCAAAAAGTACAAGCCTGTCCATAAAACCCCAAAGTAAAAGAACTTCCCGTTGGTGTGAATCGAACACACAACCTGCCGGTATCTGGCAGTGCCTATTTTGCCAGGAGCAAAACTACAGCCGGCCGCTCTACCTTTGAGCTACAACGGGACAACTCTATTTGCCCAGAAAAGGTTATTATTTGTATTCCACCTCGGGATAACTCCCTTGGGATATTATACGAAACCTCAAATACGCTTAAATACGCCCCAGCAGATTAAGGAGGGATAAAGATGTCTGAACCAAGAACTTTCAAGGGCCCCAAAGGCCTCAGCGAGGAGAGCGTAATCAAGGCCCACAAACTGCTTTCATCAAAGGGTAGGGATTCTGTCAAATTGGCCTTGCGCCCAAACCTCCCCATAAAGCTAATTACTGCAAAGATAAACGAAGTGGTCAAAGACGCGCTGACATATGGGGTATTCAAGGAAGGGCCGATCCATTCTGATCCCCCGCTTTTGCTTAAGGGGACTCACATATGGTATGTGTATGACTCAAATGACACGCAGGCTGTGGCCAAGACTGACAAACTTTTGGAGCAGGAAAAAATAACGGGCAACAGGGCCGAGATAGAAGTTCTTTGCGATGCGATGCGCACTCTCCCCACAGATAAAATAGTTAGTGTACTTGAAAGGGACGGCGAAAAGCTCACGATAAGGAGCTATGGAGATCATACCGGAACCACCTTAAAGCAGCTCTTTGTGGAAGCTTTCAAGTATGGCGAACTGTGCTTTCCTTTCTAGGGAGTAATATCAGAGCGATTAGATGAACAAGTCTGGCGATTTACTTGCAAACAGGCGCAGAAACGAGATCGTAATAAAAGACATGGCGCTACAGCTTCTAAAATCAGGGTTGATTAACACCGAGTATCTGATAGCAGCAAAGGAAGAGAAGGGGAACCAGATATTCACTCTTTACCACAACATACTTACCCCCTTCCCAAAGATCTGCGGTACTATCACCGAGAAGGAGGCAAGGGCTCAGATGTCTATAAACAACGAGCAGTGGACTGCTGTTCTCACCATATCTGAGGGGAAGAGAGGAGGTCTTGAAATATCTGAGCACTCTGAAAGGAGCTATGTTGAAAATGCACATGCAATCTGCCTAAAAGTTATGGCTGCTCATAACATTCGCTTCTGGTCCGAAGATATCAAAAGAGTGGTGAAGACCGAAGTTCGCAAAGATAATTAGTCGCATTCCTCCCATGCAAGAGTTTAAAATCTACCCCTACTTAATAGTAATCATGCCGGAAAAGAGCACGAATGGCAAAGTTAGCGGTGCGTTTAAAGCTAGGCCCAAGACGGAGTTTGGCAATAGGCCAAAGCCGAAGGTCCAGGAGCGTAGCTACAAGATGATGCCCCTCTACATGTATCGCTTCAAGGACATGATAAGGGGACTTGTCTCCAACCAGAACTTCCCAGACGCTCTGGCCGCGATCTTCACCCTAGCTGCTGTAGCATCAGCCCTCCCATTCTTTCCACTTCCAATCCTTGGCGGGCTTGGAACGGCGACCTTCCTACTCACATACGCTCAACCCCTGCTTGGACTGATGCTGCTGCTTTTCGCGACTTTCCCGATGTTCCTCTATCAGGTGCCCCTGATAGCATGGCTCTTCATCTTCTTCATGAGCCTCGCTCTCTTCCTGGGATACAAGCACTATAGGTCAATAATCTTCATCTTCGCCCTTCTGGCGCTGCCGTTCTCCTCCATCGGCTACATACTCGAGATTCCGATTTTCGTGGTCACGATACTGACCATAGGCTTCAAGCGCGGGGCGATCGCAGCTGTGCTTGCAGTGCTTGTAATAGCAGCATCCTCGGGCATGACCGGGCTTCACAACGCAGGCAGCATAGCCTACAACTCAAATCTTACATTCGCGCAGGTTTCAGCATCCCAGGCAGCCCAATATCTTGTCCCAGCAAAACCTATACTGACTCTTACCAACTTCGGGGCAGGGTTCTCCCAGGCGTCAGGTGCATTCTTTAGCTACGGGGTTATTGCCCGGATTTTCACAGGTGCATATTATGGATTCTCAGCAATCGCAAGTAACATAATACTTGTGCTCATGCAGCTCATAGTCTGGGTCTTCGTGGCTTTTGCGATCAGCAGCTACGCTGTAAAAAGCCGCTCTAAGCTGCGCGGAACAGAAGCAAGCCTCTTTAGCATAGCCCTGCCGATCTCCTACATAGGCCTATCGTATATTTCTGGCCTAAGCTTTGATCCACTGGTGCTTGTAGGGTTCGCCATAACCCCCGCAATGCTCCTTGTGCTCGAATACAACGACATAACCGTGGTCAGGGCTCTTGATGTGATGAAACAGGACTTCAGAAGCCGCTTCGGCGAGGCGTTCGAGGATCTCACCACAGGCACAAAGGAGACCCTTGACGACGTGGCCAACTATGATCAGACAAAGCAGGAGCTCAGGGAGGCAATACTTGCCCCGATAGAGAAACGCGAGCTCGCAGGCGCATATAATATCAAGCCTCCAAAGGGAATACTCCTCTTTGGCCCTCCAGGAACAGGAAAGACCTATCTGATGCGCGCCGTGGCAAACGAGCTGAGGGCAGGATTTTTCTACGTGAAGGCATCCCAGATACTCTCCCCATATCCGGGTGCAAGCGCGCAGACCATAGAAAAGATCTTCTCAACAGCAAGAAAACACACACCGGCGATAATCTTCATAGACGAGATAGACAGCATAGCAAGCAACCGCGAGATACAGGACAGCGAGACAGGCAGGCAGATGCTCTCCACCCTGCTCAGCGAGATGGACGGGTTCCAGAAGCTTGAGGGAGTTGTAATCGTCGGGGCAACTAACGTGCCACAGATGCTAGATCCAAGCATAATGCGTTCAGGAAGATTCGATAAGATCCTCTACATTCCCCTTCCTGACCCTACGGGCAGGGAGAAGATATTCCAGTACTACTTTAGGCACCTGCCAATCTCACCAAAGATGGACCTGCACAAACTAGCCGAGATTACAGACAGGTATTCTGGCGCAGATATAAAGAACCTTGTTGAAAACGTCTCAAGGGCAGCGGCAGATGCGGCCTCAAACAAAAACAGGACCCTGGAGATAACAATGGCAGATATGGTGGCTGTAATAAAAGTCACCAAGCCCTCCACCTCCCTCGCGCAGGTCGACAAGTACAATATCTTCAAGGTGGACTACGAGAGGAGAACGCACCACGAGCACTTCGAGGAAAGCGAGAATAAGATCTCGGCAGAGGACGTGATCGGCCTTGAAGATGCAAAGAAGGCAATCCACGAGGCCGTAGAGCTGCCAATACTCCACCCCGAGCTGATAAAAAAGTACGACATCAAGAGCATCAAGGGAATACTCCTCTTCGGTCCACCTGGAACCGGGAAGACCATGCTCATGAGAGCTGTGGCAAGCGAGATCAGCGACGTCCAGCTGATAACCCTATCCGGGGGCGAGATAAGCAAGTATGGCCCAGAGAGGACGCTTGAGTCGATAAGGCAGAGCTTCGACAGAGCGAAGGAAAACTCCCCCTCCATAATCTTCGTGGATGAGATTGACGCGATAGTGCCTTCAAGGGATTTGGCTACAGAGAAGGGGGTGCAGTTCACAGGCGAGTTTCTATCGCAGATGGACGGGCTAAAATCCCAGTACAACATCGTGATAGTCTGCTCGACAAACAGGCCAGACTCACTGGACCCTGCGCTTTTGCGCCCGGGCAGGATCGATAAGATAATCTATGTTGGGCCACCTAGCAAGGAGGAGCGGGCAAAGATATTCGAGCTAAATCTCAAGAAGAGCCCCATGGCTGGAGGAGTGGACTTCCAGAGGCTTGCGGAGATGACCATCGGATTTACCGGGGCAGACATAGCCAACATCTGCAGGCAGGTGAAGATGAACACCCTAGAGAGGAGCATAAGCTCTACAACCGAGCAGATGATAACAATGGAGGAGTTAACCAAGCTTGTCCAGTCAACAAGGCCTTCTGCTCCAAGCTTGGTGATAGGGAAGTACCTGAGCTTCCTCTCAAAATACGGGCAGCGCTAATCAGCAGAGCCTTGGTCGCAGGGCCGCACTCACAAGTATTCTTGAAGACTCGTTAGCATAAAGCTCCTTCTCGTCCCTGACTGCGCAGAACTCTATTTTGATCGGGTCCCCCGGGTGCGCCAGGGAGAGATCGTGCACTGCATTGCCAATTACTGTGAGCCTCATCTGCGTTTTACCGTCGCTTATTGTGCAATTGCAGGCATCGTTCCCCCTCCCTATCGAGAAGATCGAGTGCTTCACAGGCCCTATCGCGACTATCCTGCCTATCACATCAACATCCTTCTGCCCATTCCTGAGCATCGAGAAGTTGGCAACCTCGGAGGCAGAGGAGCTTATCTTTTCAATTCTAGAATCTAAAAGGCTTGCAAGCTCAAGACCATTGTAGCCCCTTCTCACGACAAATCTTACAAGATGGAGCACATCACCCCTTTCTATCGGCATGGAATTTGCAAGTGCTACCTTCTCCTCAAAGAGTATTGCCCTGATGTTCTCTCCCTGGGTTCCTAGTATGATGATCCTTATCTCCACATCGCGCCCATCTATCTCGACCACCTTTCTGTTGTAGACCCTGTAGACCTGCGCACTCATCTCTACAAGCGAGTTAACCCTCGCCCTCTCGCGTATCACATCATCTACAGCTATCTCGCTCATCGCCTCTACGGGACTCTCCATCCGCGCACCATTGGCAAGTGTGCGATCCCCAGCGATCTTCTCGGCAGCCCCCTTTCCTATCATTCCAAAATGTTCATCCACAACTTCCCCTGCCAAAACCATATCACCACTACGTTATGTAAAAGCTTGCCTGCCTCGCAATGCCAAGCACCAGGTTCGGATCTACCCCCAGAAGTATTATCAGTATGGTGCACACAGCCATCACAGCAAGCACGTTGCGCCCAACCACCAGATGCCTAGCGTCAGCCTTATCCGTATACATCGCAGAGATCACCTTAATGTAATAATAGACTGAGATCATGCTGTTTACTACACCCACTAGCGCCAGGGCGAGAAGGTTTGCGTAAACTGCGCCAGAAAAGAGGAGGAACTTTCCTACAAAGCCCATAGTGAGGGGCGTACCTATCATCGAGAGCATTATCACCGCAAAACACAGCGCCACGGCCCAGTTCTCTTTGTGCAGGCCAATGTAGTCGTTTATCTCATTTCTTCCCCTGCCCTCCATGAATAGTATAACCGCCATGGCACCTATGAACATCAGCATGTGGGCGAAGATATGGAAGAGCATTCCCTCAATTGCATAGGTGCTCGCCACTGCAAGGCCGATTGCTATGTAGCCAGCCTGCCCTATGGAGGAGTATGCGATCATCCTCTTCACGTTCCTTTGCATCAGCGCCGCCAGGTTTCCGTAGAACATCGATAGTATCGCAAGTACATAGAATATCTCCATGAAGTATGCCTTATATGCGAAGAACAGGAAGAACATGATTTCTATGAGCGCCAGGAATCCCACCTTCTTGTTTACCCCCCCCAGCATGGCGGTGACGTGGCTGGGCGCACCCTGAAAGACGTCGGGAACCCAGAGACTGAAAGGGAAGAGCGCTGCGTCGAAGGAGAGCGAAACCGCAAGGACCGCAAGGGCGATCAGCATCAGATAGTATAGCTTAGTGGCGTTCACCAGCGCCACAGATCCTACAGAGCCGTACACAAGGACCATACCGAAGGAGAAGAGCCCTATCGCCACTGCCGACATTATAAACAGCTTCACGCTCGCCTCTATCGCAAGCCTCCTTCCCAGAAGCGCAGCGAAGATAGTGGAGAGCCCCAGGAGCTCAAGACCAATGAATATCGTGACAAGAGAGCCTGCGAAAGCGACAAGATAGGAGCCTATCAGCACGAACGTGCTCAGCACCGCAAAGTTAGAGTACTGCACATCCTTGGAATAGCCCATCAGATTGCACAGCAGTATTCCAAAGGTGAAGATCGCGGCAAAGAATAGCGAAGGCACATTCACGTTGAGCAGTCCCGCAAAGCCAAGCCCTAAATTTGCGCTAGCCATCCAAAAGAGCAGGCACGCCAACATCAGGGTTACCACCAAGGTGGCTGCAAACTGGAACCTCACGCTCCTGATTAGCACCCCGACGAGGTTTAGCATCACCAGCAGCGCAGATAGCGACACGAGCAACATAATTTCAAGATTCATGCAACTATCACCGCTATAATCACTATCGCAAGCCCGGCCAGCATCGCAAGCACATAAGAGTTGACAAGCCCAGTCTCCATATATCTTAGCGTGTCCCCAAGCGCCGTCATCGCCCCTCCGACCCAGTCAAAGAGCGCGTTTAGCTCCTCGTCAAAGAATTCGAAAGCTCCTGCCACGTAGTACCCAAAATTCGCCACGTAATGGTAGAGGCCGTCAAATGCAAGCCCGTTGTTCATTACCCTGCCCCAAAAACTGTTGCTCTGGCTGGGCACATTGCCATTTTTGTAGAATAGTACATACGCAATTGCAATGCCAGCAGCTGCAAGAGCGGTTTCTACCGCAATATCAATGTATCCAAAGCCCAGCGGCGCAGCAGCATACCCGTATTTTGCCATGCCTTTGGCAAGATTTGAGATGTAGGGCAGCATCGCAGAGGTTACCAGCGCAAGCGCGGCAAGTATCGCCCCAGGGATTATCATGGACCTAGGTAGCGTCCTGTATCTTATCGAGAGCGCGCTAGCCCTGCTTTTTGAGTCAAATTTTTTGAGCGGCAAAAGGAGCCATCTCATTATGAAGATGCTCACAAGCAAATCTATCCCAAGAAGGAATGCATATGCGTAAGTGTTGACTGCCGCATTCTCAAGGGTTATGTTTGCCACAAACCCGTTGAACGGCACGAAGCCAGCTAGCGCAAGAGCCCCAAACACGGCACTCACCAGCAGGATCTTGTTGCCCTTCGCTTCATGCATCTCCCCTATCTGTTCGGTATCGTTTGCACGTATCAGGTTGCCTGAATAGAAGAAGAGCAGGGCTTTGTAGAATGTCTGCGCGAAGAAGAAGTATATTGCAGCTGAGTACGCGCCTATCCCAAGAGCGAAGAACATGAGCCCAAGTTCCTCTATAGTCGAGTAGGCAAGGATTTTCTTAATGTGGCTTCCGGCAAGAGCGTTCATTATGGCGATAAGTGCAGTCGCTGCGCCTACCGCCACCATTATCTCCATCAGCCTGGTGCCTACGAAGAGCGGATAGAGTATCATTATCATGAAAACCCCGGCCTTTACCATTGTCGAGGAATGAAGGAAGGCGGACACAGGCGTGGGGCCCTCCATCGCAGCCGAGAGCCATTCCTGGAACGGGAACTGCGCAGACTTGGTGAATGCCGCGAGCACAAGCAGCGTGAGCGCGGCAAATAGCGCTCCTCCTGCCCCATTAGCAGCAACATCAGATACTATCATCCCAAACTGTAATGTGGAATAGGCAGAGTAGAGTATCGCAATGCCCGCAAGTAGCGCTATGTCGCCTATCAGTATTATCGTTATCGCCTCCCTCGCCGCGATGTTCGCAGCCTCCTTGTGGTTCCAGAACCCTATCAGAAGGTAGCTTGTGACACTAAGAAACTCCCATGCCACGAACAGCAGGATGAAATTGCCAGAGAGTGCGAACGCGAGCATGGCCGCTTGGAACGAGAGCAGCTCCAGATAGAACCTCTTGTTCTCGGTTACAAGGTTCATAAACCCCCAGGAATAGAGCACAACCAGCGGACCCATAAGTGCCACAAGCGCAAAAAGCAGCAGGTTTATCGGAAGGAGGCTCGTGGCTATTTGGAAGTGCGACGCTCCAACGCTAAACCAGTCCAGGTTCTGTATTGTGCCGCTCTGCCCTAGCAGTATGGGCAAAAAGAGCAGTGGAGTAATCGAGCCGAGCAGTGCAAGTCTTTGTATCCAGCCGCTTTCCCTTTTCATCATCGTTATTGCCGTGAGGAATGCGAGCAACGGGACTAAACTAAGTAAAATGATCATCTCAATCCCTAAGTCGCGTCAGCTTTTTCAGGTCGAAGTCTGGAACCCTCCCCTTCATGCAGATATAGAATGCTATTATCGCTATCGCCTCTGCGCTCGCCACTGCCCAGATGCTAAGTATCGTGACAAAGAAGTCTCCGGAGTTCCCTGTGGAATATGCATAGTACCCAGAAAGCGCAATGATGCTACCTGCAAATATCACCTCAACAGCAAGTATCACCACTATGAAGTGCCTGCTCGCTACGGCCCCTGCAAGACCTAATGCCACGAAAACGACACCGATAGCCACGAAGAAGAACAACGGAAGCATCAAACCACCAACTTTATCGACCTTTTCACCAGAAGTATGCTTCCGATGCCAACTGCGAACATCATGAATACTATTGCCCCCATTATCGCCCATTCCTTAGAGATCGAAACGGCTATCTCCTGCGCCACGTTTGCGCTAAGGCTCGCGGAGTTGATTGTTCCAAGGCTTACCGCATAAACCATTATCGTCCCGAGTATCAAAAAGACTGCGAGGAGCATTGGGGCGTTGGTGTGCCTAAATAGCACCTTCCTCTCGGAAGCAACTGTGACTATCAGGTATGTGGAAAGCCCGCCAACCAGTATCAGCAACTGGAAGAGAGCTATTAATGGTAGTCCAAGAAGGAACATGAAGCCTGCAGCACTCAAAAATGAGAGCGCAAGCGCAATCGCAGCCTTGAAGAGCTCTTTCTCTATGAATATGGCTATGTCCGAGAAGACCCCTACTATCACAAGCACTATGAAGAGTATCAGGTTGAGCAAATACTCACTCCAACTCTTCAGGCCTTCTAATCAGCTCCCTCCTGTCATAAGCCTGATGGTCCACGTTCTTTGTGAGCACAAGGCACTTGGTAGGGCAGACCTCTTCACACAAGGCGCAGAAGAGGCACCTCTCAAGGTTTATCTGCGGCATCTTCTTTGTCCCTCTGTCGGTTTCGGTGTCTACCATAACAATTGTCTTGTTCGGGCAGATTCTCTCGCATGCGCTGCAGCTTATGCAGGTTTTCATGTCAAGGCGGTGCACCCCCCTGTAGTTGTCCGGAAGCTCTTGCATCTCAGAAGGGTAGTCAAGTGTAAACTGGCTCTCGAAGAGGCTGTGCGCATTCTTCAGAAGAGAGTTCCCCATGCAATCACTAAACTACCGATAATTAACTATAAAACCCTTTGTTGAGATGTATGGAAGAGCTTGGAGCAGTGCATCAAGATGGCCGCAGAGAATTTACCCCAGCAGCAAAACGTGCCTGCGAGTGCACAACAGGTTCCACAGCCCCAACAACCTGCAAAACGCTCGGCCTATCTGGTTCTAGCTGCAGGAATACTGATACTCCTGCAAGGGATACTCACACTATCCGACGTTCTCATCAGCCCTGCGGGTACGATAATCTCCAACATAATATCTACGAATCTCCTGCTTGCTCTGGCAGGCATAGAAATAATCCTAGGCGCAGTAGTGGTTTTTGCGTACTTGATGATAAAGGGACAGCAGAGGCAAAAGAGGATAACATGGTCCACAGTATCCGGCCTGGGATGCGTGATTGTGATATTCGGAGCCGGCAGCGGACTGTTTGGTTTCATCGGTGCTCTTGTAGGCCTTGCAGGCAGCGTATCAATCAATATGCTCGCTAGAAGGGGGCAAAAACAGCAGGCCAGCCTCGAAATAAAGAATCAATGGCCAAAGCCGTAGACACCTAAGAATCGAAACAGAAATGAAAAAGATTGAAAACACGGATATTTTCGATTTATGCAAATAACCTGACTACGGGGAAAGCGCAGCAGTGCAGCGGCAATGCGGTTTCCTCTGAGAAACTCCAACCTTGAGATATGCACAACGCGCAACCTTCTGCGACCTCAGAGCAGGCCTCCAACTAGCAGCAGGCCCCATGTAAGATTCACTATCGATAGCGGAATGAGCCACAGCCACCCAAGCCTGAGTGTCCTGTCAAGCCTCATTCTGGGAACAGTCGCGCGTATCACTACCACTACGACCGAGACGGCAACTATCTTTATAATCAGCCACATCTCTGGCGGCAGTGCGGGACCGTTCCATCCGCCAAGAAAGAGAATCGAAATCAATGCTGCACCAACAAACATTCTGGTGTAGTCAACGAACAGCGAGATCGCATATAGCGGAGCCCCAACATCTGTTAGCCATCCGGCGATCAGCTCTGAGTCCGCCTCCCTGAGGTCAAACGGTGGCCTCTCAAGCTCGGCTAGCATCGCTATTAGGAAGATGACAAAGCCCAGGGGCATAAGCACTATGTACCACCAGCCGGACTGCGCTGCCACTATCTGCGTCAAGCTAAGGCTGTGTGATAACACCGCAACGCTTGCGACCACCAAGAAGAGCGGAATCTCGTAACTTATGAGCATCATCACCGATCTCTGAGCGCTTATCGAGGCAAACTTGTTTGCGCTGGCCCAGGAGATCATGAACACCAGCAGAGGCATAAAGGAGAGTAACACAAAGACGAGCAGCATCCCGAGCGTCAAGTTTACGCCCCAGGCGGCGGGGCCGTATGGAAGTATCTCGACAATGAATGTGAAGATCGCAGCCATCAGCGGAAGGCTGATCAAAAATAGCCACCTGTTGGCGTTTGCCGGTATTATATTCTCCTTTGCAAAGAGCTTTACAAAATCAGCCAAATTTTGCAGCAGTCCGTATTTGCCAACTACAGTAGGGCCGTGGCGCAGTTGCATCTTTGCAATAAGCTTTCTCTCCATCCATCCGAAAAGGTAGTCGAATATCGTGACGCCTATCAGAACAACTATCCCGAAGATAAGTGCTCCAATCGCGTCGTTTATGACCGGGCTCACTCTTGATATCCCGAGCGAGATTTCAAGATTGCTAAGTATCGTCTGGAACACCATCTCACCTGTCAACATCCGCAAGCACAAGATCAATGCTTGCCATTATCGCAAAGAGGTCCTGCAGCCTATGACCTACCGGAAGATGCTCCAGAGTGTAGGCGTTGATGAAACACGGAGCGCGTATGGCAAGCCTGTAGGGTCTTTGTCCATCAGGGATAAGATACATCATTCCCTCTCCTCGCGGAAGTTCCCTCCTGACCACTACCTCCTTCTCCTTTGG
This sequence comes from Microcaldota archaeon, assembly GCA_028867435.1. Taxonomy (GTDB): domain Archaea; phylum Micrarchaeota; class Micrarchaeia; order Micrarchaeales; family CABMGC01; genus JAGWGI01. The sequence goes on from JAGWGI010000022.1 coordinate 11,659, forward strand.
CAGTGGCCCGATCAGCCTTATCGGCATGCCTAGCGCATCACCATCAGGCATTGAGTGCAAAGCCTCCCTGACCAGTCGTATGCTCTCAACTATCTCCCTCATCCTCACCTTGTATCTTGCATAGCAGTCCCCTCCGTTCTCGACCATCTGCCTGAAGCGAAGCTTCTCGTAAATGTAATACGGATGCGCCTTCCTGGCATCATATTCGACACCTGAGGCGCGCAGCATGTGGCCTGTAACTCCCATGTTTATTGCCTTCCTGCTATCGAGCACCCCGATCCCCTTCATCCTCTCCATGAAAATTGAACTCGAGTTGAGATAGTCCTCATACTCCTTCACCCTGTGTTCAAGGTAGTCTAGCACCTTGCATGCATGCTCTGCAAAACCTGGTGGTAAGTCGCGGTTCACGCCTCCAACACGCATGTTAACATAAAACATCCTGCCTCCAGTTCCCTCCTCAAGCAATCTTAGTACAAGATCCCTGTCCTTGAAGACCCACATGAATACAGTGAAGAGCTGGCCAATGTCATTTAGCACAGTCCCCAGAAAGAACAGGTGGCTAGCAATCCTTTGAAGTTCCATCTGCACCACTCTGACCCACTGTGCCCTTTCCTTCACCGTAACGCCAAGCAGCGCTTCTACTGTAGAGACATAGAGTTCGTCGTGGCAGAGCGGGGCAACATAGTCGAGTTTCTCCATGTAGGATGGGCTCTGCATATACATTCTTGTTTCTACAAGCTTCTCTACGCCGCGATGCAGAAATCCGATGTGAGGCTCCACATGGGTTACTGTGTCCCCGTCAAGCGTTACCACCAGCCTGAGCACTCCGTGGGTGCTTGGATGGACAGGACCTATATTTATCTTTGTCTCAGCCATCATAACATCCCAGATACATTCTTGATGTTTGGTACCTCTTCAGTTGCAGAGTCTATCTCCACAAGCTGCGACAAGACTTCCTCAAAGAATTCCTCGGCCGCCTTAAAGAAACCAACCTGCTCGTCCCAGGCTTTGTATCCGTATTTTTTGCTTAGTGTCAGACTAAATGTATTTTTATTCCCTTTTTCTGCCATCAGCGCACAAATGCTACTACCAAATATTTCGTGCAGCCCATCCTTCATCTTTTGCTCCTTAAATAAAGCCCTAAATTTATCACTGTCGTCATTTTTAGCTACAATGTCCTCACCAAGTTCTGGATCCACCTGGCCCCAAATGGCTTTTGTAAGGAAGTTAGGTTTTTGCCTACCGAGGTTCGCTATGCTAAAAGAAAAATTATCTCTGCAGACGTACGCCGCCTTTACTGTTGTCAGGTCAAAAGACTCCGCCTTTGTGCTCAAACTTGACAGTGTTATCGTAACTGGCCAGTTTCTAATCTTAAATCGTGCAGTGTAATAAGCCTGGCTTAAAAAACTGGGTTTACGTTCCTTCACGACCTCTGCACCTATCACACTGGGGAGCTGGTCCATTATCTCTTGCATGTTAGTATCTATCACCCTGACTTGCTATCGTAAGGTTTCCCCCACTCAAAGCTCTTCCTTAGCGGGGCACCTGTACCATCCCACTTCTCAAGCAGCAGCCGCTTGGCCTTTCTTCCGACTATTTCTATTCCGAACATCTCACCAAGTTCCCTTTCATACCAGTCAGCGCCAATGTAGAGATCCATCACGCTTGGCACCTTTGGATTCTTGGCAGGAAGGTCGAATCTTATCAGTTCATCAAGATTCTTCTCGATATCCCTGATGAAGTAAAGCGCCTCTATGTGGTCGATGTAATCAGTGGCAGTTATCTTCTCAAGGTAAGTGTAGCCCTCACGGATCTTCTCCGAAAGAGTCTCCCTTAGGCTCTCACACTTTATTTTCAACAATCTTACCACCAACCTTCTCCTGAAGTTTCATCATCGCGCCAAAGAGGTCCTCCGGCCTTGGCGGGCAACCCGCCACGTAGACGTCCACTGGAAGCACCTGATCTATCCCCTTGATTATATTATAGCTCTCCCACCACGGCCCACCGCAGGTCGCGCACTCCCCGTAGGCGATCACGTATCTGGGTTCTGCCATCTGCTCGTAGAGCCTCTTTATTTCAGGTAGCATGGATTTAGTCACCCATCCAGCGACAATCATGACATCGCACTGTCTTGGCGTGCCCCTAAAGAGCAAATAGCCCCCCCTTTCTGCGTCAATCCTTGCCGATCCAAAGTCCATCAGCTCGATTGCGCAGCACGCAAGACCGAACTGCAGCGGCCACATGGAATTCCTCCTGCTCCACGTGACGGTACCGCTGGCGAGCGCCTTGGCTATCTCAGAGAGCTTTCCGAACATTGCATTCACGGGCTCCTTGCGCCCCTTGAGCGAATCTGCGACCAGCTTGTCCATTTCCTCCTTTGAGTTGAGAAACTGCTCCTCACTGTATGGTGGTTCTTCCATAAGAATCATTCCTCTCCTTCATGTGCGCTATGGCAAGTGCAAGCACAGACATCACGAAAGCAAGCACTGATATCCCTATTATCTCAAGATCCCTTGCCATGGAAAGCTTGCCATAAACACTCGCCCATGCAAGGATTATCACGACTACCACCTCAAATCCGAGGTAAAGCGGAAAGTAGTGGAGGTACTCGTTTGTTATGTCGCGTGCGCTGCCAATCGGCACCTCGGCGCTCTCGTAGTTCCCAAGCTTAATTGGGTTTTGCCTTGGCTTTGCGCCGATCAGCCTTGAAAGAAGCAGCATGCTCGCAGGCACAAAGAGCGCGAGTGCCATAAACACAATGACCGATACTATTGCCGCATCCATGCCTTTATATCGGAAATCGACTTCTTATACTTTCGCTGGGCATCGCAAGAATATTTATACCTGCAGTAGCCTATAACGGATGGGATTCGGGCAACCGGTTCCTCTTTTTGTAGGATTGAATGGAACTAACTTCGCAAGCAAGGCAGGCAATGCAGAACGGCAGCATCAAGATAAGGGTGAAGAGAAGCGGCATGTACCAGCTACTCACCTTCCGCATAAAGAAGGCGCAGAACGGAAATGTGGAGTTCGTTGAGCTCTTCACCGACAGGATAGTCGACACATCGGAGCTGCTCAAGGTCTCAGAAGAGATCGGCCTACCACTGGAAGCGCCGAATGCAAAGGTGTTCCCCAAAGGGACCTCGGCACAGGACTTCTCCTCTTTATGCAGCATGCTACCTAGCGTCTGATTGCCAGATAGGGTTTCAAGGAAAAGAAGTAGAAACGACCATTATTTATACCACTCAAGCATATCGATTTTCGTATGCCAAAAGAAATGCGGATCACACTGGTAACCGGCGCCTCAAAGGGCATAGGCGCAGGCATAGCAAAGTGTCTTTCCGAGAATAACTATATCGTGTATGGCACTTTCATGAAGTACGAAGCGACAATGAGCAAATTTTTCAAAAACAACAAGAATGTGCGCATGTGCAACCTTGATGTAAGAAACGAGAAGAGGTAAAGGAACTGTTTGCGCAGATAAAGAAGCACAAGACGTCGCCAAGGTGATACTGTATCTTGATTCGGAAGGGGTCGCATATCTCAACGGTGAGGAAATCTACGTAAACGGAGGCAACCACTTAAAGCCCCCCTGAATACTCACTGCTTACGCCCAAGTATGCAAGATGTGCAGATGCCTCTTGTGGCAGTGTAGTGCTCGCCGCACACATGTTTCCCGCACCTGCTGCACACATGGTTTGCAGGCTTTGCGCAGATGCTGCACAGTGTATGTACCTCGCTCATATCATCACTTCTTTTCTATTGTGCCAAAGTCTATAGCATTGCCTATCAGCGATTTCGCCCTCTCAAGCGAGTAGGGCTTAAGCCCGCGCCTTTTTGCGTACCTTACCTGATACCTGACATAAGATTCGGTTATATCTGTGTGGGGGTTTACGGCCTTGCACCTGTTTATGTAGTCCATTATCGCACCAACAGCCTGGTTCTCGTCAAGGTTTTTAACATTTGCGAAGTAGGGCGCAAGTATCAGATTGACTGACCTGTGCCGAAAGTCTGGGAGCGGTATCTCTAGCAGCTTCTCTATCCATTCGTGCTCCTTTCCGGGCTCCCTACCTGGAATTATTTTCGGCTTTGGTATCGGGATCTTAGCAGATGCATCTAGTATCTCTCTGGGAAGGCTACGTGGATCCACAGGCAGCCCTCTTAGTATGCTCCTCTTAGCAGCTTCCTCCATAAGCCTGAGCATCATGTTCCTTGGAAGCCGTACTATCCCACTCTCAAGGTGCTGGCGTATCAGTGAGTAATCCTTATTTGCCCTGGGCTGGGCAGCAAGATACTCGTAGAACGGCATCTCGAACTCTTCCCCTGCATCAGAGCTAAATGAGATGCCCAGCTCCTTTGCAAGTTTTGCAAGGTTCTGCAGGCTGTCTTGCGCAAGAGCCTCGCCAGTCCTCCTGGCCTCGGCAATTGCATATTTTGACACAAGATAGTAATTGACTGGATCCCTGCCGATTGCACTCACAAGCATCCTGGAGTACACATAGCTCACAAGGTAGACCATCTTCGTATCGGCAGAGCGCGTCTGTGTGAACTCTATCCTGCCCTCCTGCAGTGCCTGGTTTATACGAATCAGCCCGGCGGCAACGTAGCGCCCTTCGGGCTTGTCCTGATTTAGCGAAGCGACAATCTGCTTTGCCTCAAGAGAACAAGGATATTTGTAGGCAAAGTCAAGCTTCGCCTCGTCAATCTGCATAACTCAATATATGACTTTGCAGCTATAAAAATGCTCATTTTAGGTTTTAAACGACTATGTTGATTTCTCCCCGCAACCTAATTCATAACATCACCAACATTTAATAATTTTTGTTCCCAGATTCCTACAAACGACTATTCGCCATCAATGGTGGCACAAAGACTTTCGTCTTGGCTGCCGGTATGCGTTATACGTC
>JAGWGI010000005.1 GCA_028867435.1 Microcaldota archaeon
ACTAGCGGTGAGCAGGCGTCACCCGCTGTACTAAGCCTTACGGCTTTGCGGCGAGTTGTGTTTTTGATAAACAGTCGCTGTCCCCGAGTTAATGCTATCTGCTCTTACTAAGTGCAGACATGGCTTATTGAAAACTTACGCCACTAACTTGCCGATTTCCCTAACCTTGGTTCTTCCCACACCCCTTGGCCTTTTCAGCCAGCAGCACCTGTACTGGATCTAGGTACGGATTGACACGATCGTTGTTGATTCCCTTTTCACGGGCTCAGGAATTCAGGTATTTTAGTTCATTTAGCTGCTTCTCCTCATAATGAGACTCCACAGCCATTTGCACTTCTTTTCAACCCTATCCCCAAGCGTCAGAAATCAACCTTGTGTTGCCACGCCTACGTGTCAAGCTCCAGAATATTAACTGGATACCCTTTTGTACGCTAGTAATTAGCTGCGTACTTAGGACCGGCTAACTCCCCGCTGACAATCATTGCGAGGAAAACCTTGTGCTTCCGGGGTAATTGATTCTCACAATTATATGCTATTACTAACACCAGGATTTTCTCAACTACACAGTCCATAGGATCGCAAGACCCTACTTCTAGCCGTGTAGCACGCCCTCTTACCAGTACATTTAAACTCTAAGGTCTCGGTACATGATTTAGCCCCGTCCATTTTCGGAGAAGACACTCTCAATCGGTACGCTATTACGCGTTTTTTAAAGGGTGGCTGCTTCTGAGCCTACCTCCCGACTGTCTACGAGCATCTCCTCGTTTGATACACTTAATCACGATTTAGGGACCTTAACCTTAGTCACCGACTTTACGGTCTCGTCGCACTAGCTTACCCAATGCGGCCGACTCCCGGAGTCTACGCAGCATATGCATTCGGAGTTTGACGGGAGGGAAGAGCCTTTCGACTCCGCGCCCTCTAATCGGTCGCTCTACCGCATATGCAAGCTCGTCCGGAGCTATCCTAAAGATACTTCAGAGGGGACCCGCTATTGCCATGTTCGAATGGTCTATCGCCCCTACCCGCAGCTCGCCCAACAGGACATGCCATGACAGGTTGCGGACCTCCAGCGAACATCAATTCGCCTTCGTCCTGGCCGCGCGTAGATCACAATGGCTTCGGGTCGTATAGTAGTGACTTAGGCACTTTCGTGCCCTGCGCCTCCTTGCGTGCGCGCACTCGCTTTCACTTCGCAGTAAAACTGCTTGCCACTCCAATACACTCCCTGGCTCTTGCTTCAAGAAGAAGGACAAAACACTGGTAGCACATGTCGCTTGTACCTTTCGATACTTCGCTTCCATATGCGTCAACCCTTCCATGCCTTGTCTTCTTGTAACCACCTAGTTTCAGATCTTTTCGCTCCCACGCGTGTGGGTGCTTTTCAGCTTTCGTTCGCACTACTTGTTCACTATCGGTCTCTGGTCAATATTTAGGGTTGGGATTTAATGATCCCGTATTCGTTCGACGTATTAAGGCCGAACTACTCATACACGACACAACTTGGCGCACTTATCCTACGAGGCTGTCACTCTCTATGGCGGTTCTTTCCAGAACCTTCGGATCATGCATCAAGCCTAAAAGTCGCACCACATCTCCGCACCAATTGCTTGGGGGATTCAGTTTGCCCTCTTCCGGTTTCACTCGCGTTACTTACGGAATCGATTTTCTTTCTTCTCCTGCGGGTACTAAGATATTTCAATTCCCCGCGTATGCGTGCGCCACTATTCATGGCGCATAATTCGGCAATCCCGGGTTCAAAGGTCGACATGCACCTACCCCGGGCTTTTCGCAGCTTGCCACGGCCTTCTTCGCTACCAGAGCCTAGCCATCCACTAGGTGGCTTATAATATGCAAGCTCACTTCTCCTCGAATCAATAGCCTATATGGCTATCTCACAAGTGCAAAACTGGTTGGCGTATTCTAAGATAGATACTTTTCACAAAGCGAAAGCTCTCGAGTATTACCCCTAGAAAGCTCAACCGGACATCAAAGCACTGACAACTTATTAGGTAGGGAAGGTTTATATACGTTTTATTTGAAGCGGGAATGCCATTATCCGCCCCTCTATCACTGCACTCTTCTCTCTCCCTAGCTTGTTGCGGATCATTTCCTGTGGCTATCTGCAAGGAGCTTTGCCATCTCCCAAAACCTCTCCATTGTTTTGGCATCTCCAAGCTTCTTCTCTAGCCTATCACTGTGGACAATCTCGAACTCGTAGAGCTTGTAGACTGTATCATAATCAGTGATTATGTTCATGACTACCCTTTCCAGATCAGGCAATCTGTCGGGGTTGAGATCTCCCTTGTAGTTTCTTTTCGTCTCCTCATGTGTGTATTTTGTGCTCACAGAAAATAGGACCTCGTTCCTGGAAAGGTTCTCGCCGTCCTCTACCTTGATATCTAAACTGTCGGCGTAGGGTCCCGTCAGCCTCCTTGCAATCCTCTCCCTCCAATTGGGTCCCTAAGCAGGAAGGCACCGTATTTGTCCTCGACCACCTTGAAGTGCAGGAAAACTATCTGCCCTGGTTTCTCTTCGACCACCTTAGCCTTCAGCGAGTTCCCCATAATTAAATCCAAAATGTTACCACTAAATAGCTAATCTCCAACTAGTCAAGGTCTACTCAAATCATGGAAGACAAAATCCCTGTCATATTCGTCGAATCCCAAGGGACACAGGCCGCTCTCATACATCCTTATCAGTGGCTCAAAAGGATTATCGACAGTCAGCCTGTCTCCGTAATACTTCTCGAACTGGTATCCGCTGCAATACTTGATATCCTGTAATTTTACGCGAATTTGCATCATCACATCAGGGCTCTCAATGACCCTCCTCACCGCCTCGAACTTAGCATAATCCATGAAATCAAGTGCGAATCGGCTTGCCGCACTCACTCCAACGCCTGTTATCGGCGTTTTTGCAAACGCGCCAAGCGAACTAGCTTTTTCATATGCCTTGCTGCCCGCTTCCCCTGCCAATTCCTTGAACTGTTTGGCTATTCCGGAATGCAGCGCAACATCGGTTATCAGGCTCCTAAATGTTGCCCGAGCCTGCGAGAGGTTTTGGGTAAGCTCAGGGTACGAATAGCTTATATACCGGAATTTATCTAGCCTGTAGCGATATGCCTCAACAAGCCTGTCCCTTTCTTTGACAAAGCCCTCCGCATGTCCGCAGTTCCCGAGCTGCGAAAACAGCTCTATCCTCTCTATTCTGTCAAGTACCAATGCTTCGACTTCCCTTGATGCCCGCCTCTTTTCCATTCCATGGCATCACGCTCTTACACTTATGGCGATCTCCTCGGGTAAGACCACTCCTTCAGCCGGGAATTCGGACGGCACGTACCGTCTCTTCTCCTTGGCTATCTGCGCCCTAGTGCGCCTCTCAGTCAGTATGTAGCCTGTTTCCTGGTGCATGTACACAAAGATACATTCCCTTCCGTTCTCGCTCACCCCAGGGAAATTCACCACATGCCTGCCCTTTACGTCAAAACCCGCAGGCGCAGCTCCAAGTTCGTAGAGCCCCAGTATGTTCCCGTACGGGTTTGCCGCCTGCAGCTCGCCATTCATGAATTCGAACGCAGCGAAGTGCTCTGCGTGGTAGGCTGCATCAGAGGCCGGCTCCCTTTCCTGGAATCCAACGGCGCCCTCAAGCCTCTTTCCAAAAGGTCTGCTCGAAGCCTTATCAAAGGTCTTCTTTCTCACAAGCTCCTTTAGCCTGAGGAAGACCTCACTCTTACCTATCTTTGCGGCGGCCTCTGTCAGCTCTATTTGCAATGCAGTAGAGGCGAAGATGAAAGATATCTTCTGGCCTGTATCCGGACTAGTAGGCCTGAAGGCATCAATCTCCCTTTGGTATCCACTAACGAGCCTGTTTATCTCGCCAGCTATGCCCTGCAATTCCCTATATGTTCTGCGCTGTGAAAAAAAGTCTATCTGCCCGATTTTCCCGAGCGTATCGACTCTAGTCTGTCGGTAGCCCTTCGCGTTTTCCATTCCATGGCATCACGTTACCATCTTTATGCAGCTAGGGGTATTTTAATCTATCCTACAGGTTTGTACTCTTAACGGCGTTAGTTCTTTATACCCCTAAAGACCATTCATCTAGGTGCCCCATTGGACGAGGAAAGGTACATCTCATACATAGAGAGTTTTTTGATACCAAAGGAGAAGGTGGAGCTGATAGTGAAGCAGACTAGGTGGTGGCCTGCCGTCCCGTTCAACTCAATCTTCAAGCCCATAATAACCTTCATAACCAATGAGCGCGTGCTGATACTGAGCAGGCATGATCTTGGTTTAAAGCGCAATGTCACTATAATACCCCTTGCCCACGTGCGGGCCATCAGGCTTCAGAAGGGGCTTATTCTCTGTTCTGTTGTCATAGGCTACATGGCTGAGATAATGGAGGAAAAGCCAGGCAGCCTCGACGGCCTTACGTACTCTAGCGCAAAGGCGTTCGTCGAGCACATGAGCATCAAGCTCTCTGAAGAGGCTGAATCTGTGAGATCCAGGAGAAAGCCGATCTTCAAGGAGGAGGAAGGGAAGAAGTGCGAGACCTGTGGTGAGATAAACGATCCGGCATACGATTATTGCTACCATTGCGGGGCTAGACTATATAGCCACTAGCGCCTAGGCCGCCTCCCTTTCCATGTCCGCAAGCTGCTTTCGCAAATCCTCTAGATGGGTCTCGGCAAAGAGCATGCCAAGAAGCTCCTCCGCCTTGTCATCACTCTCAATGAAATCCTTGATTGCCTTTTTAGGCATCGCCCTGTTGCTGCCCTTGTCCTGGAAAACAAAGCCGTTGCGGAACCAGAACTCATCGATCTTCCCTAGCCCTAAATTCCTGATCCTGCCAATGAGCTCCGAAATCTCCCTCTTGGTGATACTGTCGTCAAACTCGTTTACAATAGTTGGCTCTTCCATCAGACTATTCTTGTAGATGGACTTTAAATAATCCTACAGTCAAAATTGGATTGGGAGTTAGCATGCAGATCATACCAGACCACACACCGACCAACGCAATGCAGTTATCAGATAACGTTGATTGGATGATAAAGAAGCTGCGCAGGAACAGGGACGAGCTAATCAGGTTCAAAGTGGCGGAGATGGCGGCAAAAATGCTTCCCCGGCGCATGAACCACTCGCAGAGGATAAGGTTGCGCAGCAGGAGCTTTGCTGCAAACTAGCTTTGTTTGGATAAAAAGAAGGGAAGTATGGCAGGGATTAGGTGGGGACCAAAAACGCGAGCCATACTTCTTATACTACTGTATGTTTTTGAGATTTAAATACCTGTTGCTTATAAACAAAATTAGTAATGCTTTTTGTTATTTTGTAAGATTCTTTCGACTGCAAGAATGGTAAAATTTACCTGGTCGGAGTCCACTTTATGGTGTTGTAGACCTTCCTTGTGTCAAGGCTCCTAATTGGCAAATTTCCAACCAGCACCTCCTCTATCGCTCCATATGTGACCTTGGGCTTTTCGTTCGCCATGCACTTCTTGTAATACCTCACCCCGTTTCTATACGCCTGGTCAAGGTTGTCGAAAGCACCTATCGAGAAGAAGTCGAAGCTCCCCACCAGCTGGGATACGAGTATGTACCTGCTGACCAGCGAGTTCTCGTCATCAGCCTGGAATGCCTTTCTGCTCATCGCCGCATCCTCCTCAAAGCTTCTGGATATCACGTACTTTCCGAAGGTTGACATGAACCAGACGTTCTCCGGGGGCTTCATGACGGTGGTGAAACGCCTTATGTAGTTCATGCCCTCGAGCTTCTTGAAGTTGTATGCCACGGTGTTGAAGTGCATGCCTAGCTGCCTCGAGAGCTCCTGGAAAGAGGCCCTGGAGTTAGTGTTTAGGATCTTTATCATCTCCTTGTATTTTATGGGCAGATTCAGCCTTTCAAGCAGCTCGTTTCTTAGCGGGAAGAATCCGAGCTGCCTGTGTGCAACCTCCGAGGCCTGCCATGACACCCCGTAATCCGCAAGCAGTATCTGCATGCTCTTATCCCAATGTACGTATTCCTGCCTTGAGACCGCATTGGCGTATATAATCATCTCCCGCCCTCCCCTTAGGGATGCGACAAGCTGCGGCACATAAGAGCCAGAAAAGATCTCCTTTATGTACTTGTAGTCAGGTCTAGAGCTAAACCTCACAAGTATCAGGTGCGGATCAAGGAATCCCAGAGCATCCTCGTTGAGCTCGAGTGTGTATCCTATTCCAAGCTCCTTCTCCATCTTCTGCACCCTTTCGACCACCGACTGCCTGGAGAGGCCAAGGCTGCGCGAGATGCCAGATATGGAGCTGCGCGAATCTTCGGAGAGCATGCGCAGTATCCTTCTTGAAACCAGGCTGTATCTTTCGTTGAAATCGCTCCTAAACTCGTAATCTATCTGCTTCATGATTTTACTGCTCGGCCATTATATTTAGCTCTTTGCAAAATAACAATCTTTTTAGTAAAAACTGTTATTTTTCGAGCAGTTTAAAAGGATGCGCTGAGATGTCAGTTCGAGCAGCATGAAGATAACCACCAGGGCATATTCTTACATCATAATCTCGCTTTTGACTGGCGCGATGATGCCTATAATGCTGGTCTTTGCAAGATCCATGAACATATACGAGTTCTTCATGTTCACGTACCTGATGAGCATGCCTTTTGCTTTGCTTCTCCCTAGCCTGACTAGGCAGCCAAACGAGCTGCGCTCATATCTTGGCGACCCCAAGAAGCTGGGGATAGCAGTTGCAGTAGGCCTTCTCAACTACGTTCCTATAGGCTTTGTGATACTCTACGCAGAGCACTCCGTAAGCGCCTCGCTCTCTGCAGTGGTCTTTAGGACCTTCCCGTTGCTGATGTTAATCTTCCTTCCCGCATTTCTAAAGGAGAAGCTGAGTGCAAAGCAGATAATAGCCCTCCTGCTCGCCTTCGCCGGAGTCTATATCGCGCTGAGCGCAGGCAGCGCTGGAGGCATACTTGCAAACCCAAACATATACGTGATAGCGCTGCTCGTAGCCTCCGCCTTCGCGTATGGCTTCTCTAGCATACTGGCAAAGAAGTACGTTTTCAACATCGGGGGCGGGATCGCAATCTTCAATCTCGCCGCATTCCTGCTCTTCTCCTCACTCTTTGTTATCACCGGTGCACACTTCTCGCCGATAAGCCTTGGCGCGATAGTGGCGATGCTTTTCATCAGCACAGCAAACAACATAATAGGCACATACATGTACTACTCCGCGCTCAGGGTGCTCAAGACGACGCTAGTGACCAACATCTACTTCCTCTCTCCGTTCCTCACATTTCTCTTCGCCTTCCTGATACTCGGCGAGCCGATACTGCCGTACTACTTGGCAATTGCCGGTCTTGTAGCTCTTGGCCTGCTGATACAGAGAACCGACAAGCTTGGCGGCACGTACGCACAGGGCAAGCACGCTGAACGCATAACAATATTTGACATAACCGGAGCATTCATCAACAGCGAGGAGCGCAAAATACGCGACGCGATACTAAAGGGGGGCAAGGTGCTGGCTATAAGGCTTGAGCTGCGTCAAAAAGAATGGGTTGAGAAGGCGATAGGGATGCAGGCCCACAGGCACGTTCATCTCTACACCCATCTCCATTCTGCGATAAGGAGCGACGAGCTAACTTTCATAAGGGAGATAATGGGGATCACCCCAAAAGAGCTGGTGCTCATGAGTGCAGGGGACTCGGTTGAGTGCGAATCCGCGCTAAATGAGATAGCGGCAAGCGTGGCCCAAGCGCAGTGAGCCAAACAAAGTTTATATTCTTGTTGCTGAATAAACTACCAATCAGGTTTAAATACATGAAAACCAGAGATTTTAGTATGGCAATAGAAAAGGTTCCAAAGGCCATAGCGCTGATTCCTGATGGGAACAGGCGATGGGCACTAGGCCACAAGCTCTCCATGCTAAATGGCTACAGCCTGGGTGTCAAGAAGTTCATAGACTTCAGCGAGTGGTGCAAGGACTACGGGGTCAAAAATATCACAGTGTGGGCATTTTCCACCGAGAACTTCAAGCGTCCAAAGCGCGAGATAGACGCGCTCTTCAATATATATGAGAGGGCTGCAAAGGATCCGGAAATGCTCCAGAGGCTGCAAAGGAACCAGACCAAATTCAACGTAATAGGGGACAGGAGCCAGCTGCCAAAAGGTCTGCGCTCAGCGCTCGAGAGACTTGAAAGGGAGACCCGCAACTGCACCGACAGGGTAATCAACATGCTCATAGGTTATGGCGGCAAGGAGGACATACTCCACGCAGCAAAGGAGTACGCAAGATCTGTCATTAAGATAGGCAAGGTTTTCACGCTCACAGATTCAAGCTTCAAGAAGTACTTGCGCTCATATGCGATACCTGAGATAGACTTTGTTATAAGGACATCTAGCGAGGAGAGAATATCGGGATTCCTTCCCTGGCAAATAAGCTACTCAGAGCTGTACTTTGCCGACAAGCTCTGGCCAGATTTCTCAAGGGAGGACCTGAAGAAGGCGCTAGCCGAGTATGGCAGGCGCTCAAGGAGATTCGGAACCTAATCCAGGGTTTTTATGCCTGACGAAAAGCGGGATTTATTCCGCTATACTAATTACTTTACCAAGACCGCGCCACAACCAAACGTCCAGGTGTTAGCGTTGCTAGCCCTAGGCGCCATCACCGGCGCGCTATCTGCGATCATAATAAACCATGCAGATTTTCTCACCAACATCACCGCGCTGATCGTGTATGGAGCGAGCTCAGGCCTACTTGTGATCAGCCTTCCAGCCCTGCTCACCGCAGCCATGATAAAGGGGGCAAAAAGGCGCATTCAGCTCAAGCACCTGCTTTTCGCAACAATCTTCATCTCACTGTTCTACTCGCTCTTCATAATCATGGGTAGCGCGCTCTTTGCCATCTTCTCGAGCAACTCGATCGCCTACATAATAATCCTGCTAGGGAACGCCGGTATATACGGCTACTGGCTGGTGATCGGCAAGTTCCTCATACAGCAGCGAAGGGGAGGCAACATAATCGCCGCACTGCAGCCAACGCTCAATATACTCTTCTACATACCGCTGGGAAAGTACATACTGAACCTTGGACTCCCCATCTCTATCGCCCTAATAAAGCTTTATGCCGGCATGCTGATCTTTTTGGTCGTGGGATACATCTTTTTGTACATGGTCGACAAGCCGCTCAAGGAGGCGGCGAACGTGAGCGGGATAAGCGTCTTCACAATGATGGTCAACCAGTGGCTATATGACTTCGTGCCGGACGATGGGCAGAACCTTTCATTCGGGGTAAAGAGGGACATAACCACAGACATGCTGCTCCTAAAGGATCGCAAGGGGAAGTACAAGGCGATTTTCGTCAAGCCTGACATCCACTACGGGCCTTTCGGAGGCGTCGGGGGCGGGATAGCAACAGAATACCTTGGCGACTACCTTCACAATAAGTATGGGGCTACCGCTTTCGTGCTCCACGGCCCGGTGAACATAGCAAACAACCCTGTGAGCAGCTCCCAGATATACAAGCTCTCAAAGAGCGTAGCCTCTTATGTTGACTCACTTAAGCCATCGGACTTCAGCTCAGCCAGAGGCAGCCTGCACCTTGGCTCAAGCGGCCCGTGCAGGGCAATCAGCTTGATGGTGAATGATCTGAGGATGCTCATACTCTCAAAGGCCCCAATGGTGACCGAGGACATAGACTACGAGATAGGCCAGAGCTTCAAGCACCTTGCACTCAAGCACTCTAGGAACGCGATAGTCATAGATGCGCACAATTCAAGGAGCGAGAGCGCAAGCGAAGAGGAGCTGCGAGGAGTATACTACGGGAGCAAGTACGCGCAGATGTATGCAAGCGCGATAAAAGAGACGATGAAGGGTAACGGCGAGGGCAGGCTCAGGTTCGGATCAGCGCAGCAGAAGATCGGAGCGCTGCTAAACAACCCCAAGGACATAGGCAAGGGGTATTCGAGCTTCTGCATCTTCGTTGCCGGCAAAAAGAAGTTCGGCATCATCTACTTCGATTCAAACAACATGCTGCCAAGGCTGCGGGAGGAAATAATCTCCCATGTGGCTAAAAAGTTCAGGATTCAGGTGGAAGTTTGCACAACAGACACCCATGGAGTCAACTCGCTTGCGCTTCCAAGCAGCAACGTGCTTGGCAGGGAAACCCAGATAGGCAAGCTCCTGCCAATCGTGGATGCGATGATAAGCGTCGCGCTAAACGGCATAGAGGATGTACAGGTGCACTCGGGCAACTTTGTCACCAAGGGATTTAGGGTCTGGGGCGAGAACGCGGAGAGGGACATAACAATGGCGAGCAAGGAGGTCATCCGCACAGTCAAGCATGTTGCCCCATTTGTGATAGTGCTTGGCTTTATCATTGCCGCATGGATAATCTACGCAGCCTAATCAGACATTCTGCCTTATGCTCTTTAGCTCCTTCTTTAGCATCGCCCTGTTGATTGCCTCGAGCATCGCCTGCACGCTTGTTATCACAATGTCATAGCCCTTGGACTTTGCAACAGCAGAGCTTCCGCCTCCGTCTTCCACTTCCACTGTGACCTCGCACATTGCCTCAGAGCCTCCGGAAACTGCCCCTATCCTGTAGTCCTTAATCTTAAAGGTGTTATCCCAGGCGCCAGTCACATTCTTTATCGCCTTGAGGGCTGCATCCACTGGCCCTACACCGTCAGAGGTTCCAACGTAATCCTTGCCCCCGATATTTAGCTTCACGAAAGCGTACGGATTGTTGCCTATACCTGTGGTGACAGAGAATCCGGTGAGGTGTACCATGCGCTCAAACTGCCTAAGCGACATAACCTTCCCTGCTATCTCAAGAAGCTCCACTTCTGTGACTCGGCCCCCGGCATCCCCTATCGTCTTCACCTGATCTAGTATTAGTTTGGCCTGTTCCCTGTCTGGGGCTATTCCGTATTCTCCGAGCATCGCACTTACCCCATGCGCGCCAGCATGCTTGCCTGCATAGTACGTCCTGCTCCTACCCACATCCTCAGGCTTTATCGGCTCGTATGTAAGCGGATTGCTCAGAACCCCGTGAGTGTGTATCCCAGACTCGTGGGCAAAGGCGTTGTCCCCAACTATCGCCTTGTTGGGCTGGGGCCGTATCCCCACAAGGTTCGATACAAAAATAGAGGTCTCATAAATGCGGTTTAGCGCTATGCTGGTCTCATACTTTTCATTGAAGTTGAGATACGCAAGCGAGGCCGCAAGTTCCTCGAGCGATGTGTTTCCCGCACGCTCGCCTATTCCATTGATTGTTACATGAACCGACTGTGCGCCGGCTTCAAGCGCAGCGACAGAGTTGGCAACAGCCCATCCGAAGTCGTTGTGGCAGTGTATGCTTACGGGAAGACTGGTAATCCCAACTACATCCTTTGTTATGCTACTTATCTCTTGCGGCGAGGCTGTGCCCACGGTGTCTGGTATGTTCACCCTATCTGCGCCCACCTCTGCCACAGCCTTGTAAACCTGCCTAAGGAACTCCCTGTCGCTTCTTGTTGCATCCTCTGCCGAGAACTCAACATCAAGTCCAAGCGATTTGGCATAGCTTACCGCCTCCACCGCCTTTTCCAGAACCTGTTCACGCGTCATCTTAAGCTTGAACTTTAGGTGAAGGTCAGAAGTCGCAATGAAAGTGTGAACGCTTCCTACCCCGACCTTTACGCACGCGTCTATGTCAGATTTTTCCGCCCTTGCAAGGCCGTAGATTTGCGCTGCAAGCCCTGCCTTGGCAATTAGCCCTACACCCTTCTTTTCCCCCTCTGATATTGCGGGAAAGCCTGCCTCTATTGCATTGACCCCCAGCCTGTTTAGCATCTGCGCTATCTGCAGCTTCTGCTCTGGGCGAAGCGCCACTCCAGGCGTCTGCTCACCGTCTCGCAGTGTGGTGTCAAAGATCCTGATTTTTCTAGCTTTCACGCTAATCCCTCCAAAATTCACTCCCGATTAAACTTCTTATAGCTTCTCTACCAATTCACAGCTGGGTTGCCTAATGGTTCCACTAATCCCAATACTCTACCTTATCTCCTTTAGCCTTCTGGTTTACAGGATAGCCAATATAACCTCGAAGAAGGAGGCTGCGATCCTTGCCGCATTCATAGTATTCGGTGCAGCTCTCGCCCTCTACCAGAGCACAAACGCGCTGCTCTTTGTCTCTATAGTCATCCTTTTCGATCTGATAACCGCAAAATACGGCTCAAGGGAGGGCCTGTTCTTTGTTGTGCTCGGCTTTGCCTACTTCATAGTTTCGCTCTATAGCGGCATTGCAGTCTACCTAATAGCACAGGCGATGCTCCTAGGTCTTGCGCCTGATGCGATACTAAAGGGGCTCAAGGCGCATAAGGTATCTAGCAAGAAGACCGAGACAAGCAGGGACATAGTGCAGATAGCGTTCGGCATCCTAGTAATTGCTATGTTCCATTTCCTGCGCCCTGAGCTCTCCGAGTCAGTAATGATAACCCTGATACTTCTGGGCTACCTTGCAGTTAACTATGGGATAGTTAGAAAGGAGACGAATCTGGCCAAGAGGCTCTACGCCCTCGAGCGCGAATATACCAGCCTTGGGGAGGGCGCTACATGGCTTGCTCTTGGAAGCCTTGCGGCAATAGGGTTTGTCTTCCACGTAAAGTACATGATGATAATCTTCTCCGCGATCTTCATTGCTGATGCCCTCGCCACTATAATAGGAATAAGGGCGAAGGGGATGAAGCTACCCTACAACAAAAAGAAGAGCGCCGCAGGGACAATAGCCTACTTTGCGGTAGTAGCGATAATCCCATATCTCCTCTACGGGGTCATCGCCCTTCCTGTTGCGATAATAGCCGCCTTCGTTGAGAGTCTCCCCTTAAAGCTTGACGACAACCTGAGCGTGCCAGTGGTGCTCGTGGTGCTGCACTTCCTGCTCAGGTTCCTCCAATAGCGCGCTGCTCCTAAAAAGTTAATTTGTGTACCTTGTTGGCTGCAACATTGACAGTACATACGAATCGTCTTCGTTGCTAGCGAACAACACCGTTCTAAAACCGGCCTTAGATAGCAACTTTGTGAATGCCCATTCCGTGAACTTCTTTGACCGCGCAAGCAGTATGCGCTCTCCTTTTTCAAGGGATACCCTTCCAGATCCTATTTTGATTTCCATGTTCTTTTTGAGAACCATGCACATCTCAACTTGATATAATCTTTCGTTCCAAGAAACATCATAAACCGTGTCTGCTCTCCCGATCCCTATCCTAGCGGCCGTTAGGTAAACCAAGTCTGAAACATCTTTATTATTGTAGTGTGCGACTATCCTGGCTGTTCTTGCGACATTGGTTAATTCATTCGCCACTATCAAAAAGTCTTTTGACGACATCGATTCTTTGAAGTTTGTAAGTACACGATTCCTATCCGACTGGTTTCCCAGAGTATTTCCGAGGAAAAGAAGCAAATTTATCTCCCCCTCACCAGTTAAATCGTAAATCCGATCAGAAAAGTTGCCGTGCTCAAAGTCAAATTCTATCTTGTTGACTTTCAATCCCCCAATTTTTGACCTAACCCTCTCCCCAGCCAAATCGAGCATCGCCCTACTAACGTCAAGGGGGACATAAGCAAAGCCGAATCCTTTTCGTTTCAGCTCCTCCATTATCATTATTGCCGGTGCACCATTTCCACAGCCTATATCAACCACATTTATCCTACTGTCCTTAGGGAGGACATTTATGAATTGGGTTATCCTAGAAATTATGAGCTTACGTTGTATTATGCTTATGTCCCCTTTTGACCCCACTCTATCCCAATTTGTTGCTCCCTCGGCAAGGTAAGCAAATTTAAGTGGTATCTCCCCCATGGTCCCCAAGGAAGTAAGCAGTTCAGCCTCCTGCCTTCTATTCAAAAAGCCAGAAGCTACACTGTTGCCAGATATATAATGTAAAGGTTTTATCTCAGGCTGAGCAATTAGCGGTAAAGATTCAGATATGTCTGCAAGTGCGATGCGTTTCTGGCCAAATACGAGATACATCTTGATGTATCCCCTCTTGAGTAGCCACTTAATATGCGGAGTAAGTAATTGTCGAGATACATTCAACTCTTTGGCTATCCTGCTCTGGTAGGCATCGGCGGCACCAAGTTTCTTTATCATCTCCAATATCCTGAGCTTTATGCCGTCCAGTTTTGCAACTCGCATATGTAAATGATATAATGTAAAGATTATAAGTTTAACCTTTACGCCATTTAAATGAAAACCTAATACACAACATTGATTTATTTCTATAAAAAGAAGTATATTTAAGTCTTTTGCTCTAAAAATAGAAAAGCTTAAATATGATTAATTTCATACCTTATATCAAAGTAAAATTCTGATGTGGGCAAACGATGGCCATACAAAATAATTCATTTAGGAAAAGGTTTCGTGAAACCCAACGCGAATTACTAGACGATAGGAAAATCGCACTATTTCACTTTGTGCGCACAAGCGGGCTTAGTGCAAGCGATTTGTACACTCTTGCTAACCAAGCACACTGCGACTTAAAGCGTGGGGTGGAGGCCCTAATAGTGAGCCTAGCGGATACGACCAATTCCAAAAGCAAGAAAGACAAAATTTTCATAAAAGAAAGGATATCCTTGCAGATGAAGGAATTTGCAGATCTGGTGCCGGGCAGCTACGACAAACAGAATAGTAATAAAGAGTTGCCTGATAGCTGGATGGGGCTTGGCTCTTCTAGCTGGAGCACTCCCAGTCAAGTTTTCCATTGGGGTTATGACGATTATGGTTACGTTACATGCGCTGGTATTTTGCTAAATCGCAACTACGAGCTTGCCCATTTTCTAGTAAAATCAGCATCTGCATGGATTGAGATTAAAAACAAGCCTTCAGAAGTCGAGGATTTCCTAAAAGAACAGGGGAAAGATTACACGAAGCTAAAGCAAAGGGTCTTGGCAGGCAAGGGATGGCTTAGCAAAAATTTGCGTGAATAATCCTGAATTATAGAATGGTGAACTAAATGGGACAAAGAATAAAGAACTTTATCGAATGTATGAAGAAAACGCCATCCGAACAGCAAAAAAACGGAGGCCAGATTAAAGGGGTCATATTTGACGTTGGCAATACCCTACTCAAAGTATCAAACTACGATGTAGATAGCTGGATAATCGGGCTAGCGAAAAAAAGGCATGCTAGAATCTTGGGATCCCGCTACGCCGATGTTGGCTACACTGATGATGGACTAAAAAACGATTTCGAGGTTGAGCTCAAAAGGATAAACAACTTAATGATCCCTTCTCTGGAGAGGGGTAAGCTGTCAGTGCCTCAATTCGAATTAGAAATCGCAAGAATTCTTTCTGGGGGTGCGGCCGATCAGAATGTGGACTGGGCTGCATTCTTTAGTGGCACTTTAGAAAGGAACGAAGAGGTTATCAACATTGCTGCAAACCTCCACAAAAAAGGAATAAAGACTGCATATCTATCTAATCTCGATGCTGTGCAAAATGAGATCGTCTATGAAATGGTAGGTGGTTCTGCCAACTTCAACTTCCAAATACCATCTTACAAGCTGGGCTTCAGAAAGCAAGAGCCAGAAGCATATATCGAGAGCGCAGATTTGATGGGTTTCGCAGCCTACACTGAAGCCATAAAAGGAGTATTGTTAATAGACGATTCACCAAAATACATAGAACTAGCTAAGAGCGTAGGCATGCAGACAATCACCTTCAATGGCAACGTCGAAGAACTTCGCAAAAACCTAGACCTCAAGCTTGCCGTGCACGTGTAATATTGATGCGGGTTGTACCATGGAATGGTATAGAATTGGGGCTAGGCAGTATGGCGTACAATTCAGCGAGCACTGTATCAGCTGCTGCACGCCAAAGTACAAATCAATCATTCTATCGCCTTTCTACAGGCAGATATTCCTGCCCTCTGACAAGAACGAGGTATTATATATAGAGAAAAACGACTGGGATAGTTTTTCTAGCTCTCTAAAGCAAAAATATCTGGATAATCCCCAAAATTATCCCGACTTGGAAGGGCAGTTCATGGTGTACACCCGGGTGTATCTGGCAAGCGCAAAGAGAATACACGATACGGATTTGTCCGGTATAAACGGTACCGAGATCAAAAAACTGTTCATGGAAAATTACGAGCACGAAACAAGATACATTGCTTTTGACTGGGTTTTCTGGGAGCTAAATAATATATTTGCAAACAACACAAAAGAGATAATTCACAACAGGTTCGGAAGCGACTCACAAAAGTTATATGCCTTTTATGATGCACTGCTGAACCCCACAAACAAAACATCCATACACCAAATGAGAGAATTGGCGCCTAAATGGCATAAGTTTACCGAAGAAAAGAAACTAGCAGCCTATCATGATTTTCTATGGGTTCCCTGCATAGACATACACATGAAGGAATGGTCAAGGGAAGATTTTTCTAGGCATATATCGAACCTCAAAAACGAAGGGAAAATTAAGATGCCATATGAAGACGCAATTGAGGCGTTGAAGCTAAACGGCGAAGAAAGAATACTAGTAGACATAGCCAAGAAGCTCACGTATATCAAAGACTTCAAAGACGACTCCAAAAGGATGTGCATTTACCTAGAAAAAAACATATACCACGAGATATCAAAGCGGATGGGAATAACTCTTGAGGAATCCTCCTACCTGAGACGGGCTGAGATAATAAAGTTCCTTGATACTGGTAAGAAAGTTCCTATGAAACTCATCAGGCAGAGAATGGAGGGCTTTGTCAGCTATTACAATGAAAAAAGGAAGTTGGTATGTGGTGTCGGAGATGAAATCAAGGATGTGACAAGAAAGTTCGGCATTCAACCCTATGAAAGGGCATCTGCCCGAATACGCGGCATAATTGCTTCGCAAGGCTTTGCAAAAGGTACCGCAGTAATAATCAAGACTATCGATGATCTACAGAAGGTAAAAGAAGGAGATGTGCTCATAACCTTCATGACGCATCCTGACTACGTTCCTGCGATGCAAAAGGCTAGTGCAATCGTCACTGATGAGGGAGGCATAACCTGCCATGCGGCAATAGTCTCAAGGGAATTTGGCCTTCCCTGCATTGTAGGTGCGGAAAGCGCCACCCAAACCTTCAAGGATGGGGACGTTATTGAGGTGAACGCAAATGAGGGGTACGTCACGAAAATCGACAGTTAATAAATTTAGTGTTCCAATCTAATTGCAATCAAAAGAGGGAAAGCGTGGTCGCTAAGACAAGGGGGCAGAGGATCTATTCCCTAGAAGAGCAAAAGGACATGCTCTATAACCTGCAGAAATACAACTACATGCCCCTAAAATACAGCTATTTTGACTACGGGGCGCAGAGATGGATCAGATTCGCGCAGCGATGGCTCAGGATACTAAAGCAGGATCCCGGTGCGAGGGGCATACATGTGTTCGAGAGGGTCCTACTCACCGAGATGATTAAGAGCATCTTCAATTCACTGCCATCCCATCTATATAAGAATTTCAACCTGATTGACCTCGGTTGCGGTGACGGGTCGCCGATGTACCCGATACTTCGCTACCTACAATTGACCATGCCAAAGGCAAAAATCAGGTACAACCCCATTGACCTCAGCCCTGATTTGTTAAGCGCTGCGTCAAAAAACATCTCCAGGGACTTCAAGGTGTTCGGCAAGCCGAGCAGATGGGATCTTGAAAGCGGTTCCTTCTCCCACATAACAAAGGGACTCAACGCTCCCAATTTCGGTAACCTGTACCTGTTCCTCGGGGCCACCTTTGGCAACATGTACAACCAAATCCAGATGCTATCGGACGTCAAGAGATCAATGCTGCCTTGTGACTACCTCTTATTGGCTGTGGAGTTGGTAGTGGAAAAGGAGATAGGAACGATGGTCAGGGAATATTATGACATCAGGGAAATCTATGACCTGACCTTCAGCGCCCTTGAATCTTTCGGCCTCAAGCGCTCGGCAGGAGAGTTCAAGATAATCTTCAACAGGAAGGCGAGCCAGATTGAGTGCTACTATGTACCAGACAAGGAAATGAATCTGGTCACGCTAGAAGGCAAAACCGTGCTGCCCAAACGAGAGCCTGTGCTGCTTGCAATCAGCACCAAATACACAGTTCCGATGATAACTGAGATAATAGAGAAGGCAGGATTTCGAATCTGCCTGCTCACCACCTCTATTGGAAATAATTATGCGATGGCAATGCTACAGCCAATGAAATGAAAAAGGCTTAGACCCTTCTTCCTCTCCTTCCCCCTGGCCTCTTTGTCGTGTCCGTCGGAATCGGAGTGACATCCTCTATGCTACCTATCCTAAATCCGCTTCTTGCAAGGGCCCTGACCACTGCCTGCGCGCCAGATCCGGGCGTCTTGGTCCTGTGCCCGCCCGGGGCCCTGATCTTTATGTTAATGTGAGTCACTCCCTTCTCGATCGCCTTTGTGGCCACCTTGTATGAAGCCTGCATCGCCGCATAAGGCATTCCCTCCTCGTGATCGTTGTCAACGACCATCCCTCCGCTTCCTACTGCGATTGTCTCCGCTCCCGATAGGTCTGTTAGCGTAATTATAGTGTCGTTCTTGGATGCGTAGATGTGTGCAACTCCCCACCTTATACCCTTGGGCTTGAACTTCTGCGCTGCAGCCTGAACCTCGCTCTCAAGGGAAAGCTCGCTCTTCTTTGTAGTCTTTGCCTTCTGCTGCTCGTTGCTCTTCTGCGGCGTCTTATCCGTTTTTCCCTTTGGCATAATATCACTTTTGTTCTGCTACCTGCTCCACTGGCTTTGCCTCAGATGTCTGAGGTGCTTGCTGGGCCGCTGTAGGAGGCGGAGCAGTGTCAAGTTTTATCGGCTTGTAATATCCTATTCCGTTCTCTTCGGTCTGCATAACCATGTATCCTGGCGATGTTATCCTCTTGCCCCCAACTGAGATGAAGCCGTGGGTTATGAGTTGCCTGGCCTGCTTTATGCTCTTTGCCAGCCCCTTGTTGAAGACCATGGTCTGTAGTCTCCTGTTGAGCAGTGCGTCTATGTTAATTATCAGCAAATCGTCGAGCACAGCGCTCGGGCTCACCACATTGTACTTTGCAAGCCTTGCGACCATCTGCTTGCCGACTTCCTCTTCCGCCTTTCCGGAAAGCACCTCCCGAATATTCCTCCTTATCCTTCTCAGCTCGCTTGCCGCCATCCATACTTCCTTGAGATTTCTTAAGCCGAATCTTTCCTGTATCTTGTGCTCCTCGTCTATCCTCTGCTTCTCCCACATGAAGCCTGGCCGTTCATAGGTCTTTCTAAGTCTTTTCGGAGCTCCCAATAAATCACTTCTTCTTTTCCTCTGCCGGCTTTGCGCCCGCAGTTGCAGGTGCAACGCTCTTCTTCATGACTCCGATAGTCTCGCCGGTCCTGCCAGTCGACCTTGTGCGCTGACCTCTCACCTTCTGCCTGTACTGGTGCCTAAAGCCCCTCCAGGACTGGGACCTTATCTCAGCTTCAATGTCCTGCCTTGTCCTGACTATCAAGTCACTCCCTACAAGGTGCATGCTCTGGTTAGTATCTGTGTCTCTTTGTCTGTTGAGCAGAAATGTCGGTATGCCAAACTTAGCAGGCTCCTTTATCACGGATTCGAGCTCCTCAACCTGCTTGTCGTCAAGCGAGCCTATTTGCGTGCTGGTCTTTATGTCGAACTTCCTCTCTGCAATCAGCGCGATTCCTCGCGCCATGTTAAGCCCTATTCCCTTTACCTGATTGAGCGCCTTTGCTATTGGAAAGCTGCCGTTGATGTCTCTCCCGGCTATTCTGACTATGCTCTCTTCCTTCTTGCTTGGACCTCTTTGCTCAGCCATCTAAAACACTTTCAATACTTGGTACGCCAGGGTTGGGATATTCAGCATAATGCATTTGAACCCAAAAGGCCTTGCGGCCATACGCTCACAGGAAAATAAATTTTCCAGGCGTACGCGATACCGGATTCCGCCACCCTGGCATGCTATACATATGATTAACTAATATTAAAAAGCTAACCGATTTAACAACTATACATTGACACAATAGGTATTTAAACGTTAATTGTTCCAGTGCAGGATTTCTTTATAAACGAACATCCAATGAGGCTTATAAACCCCAAATCCAATTCGATTAGGACGGTGATCCGCTTGAAAATTGGAAACGATTTCTCAGAGCTTGAGCGACATGACAATCCAGTTTGTCCAGAGTGCAAGAAAGGCAGGCTCGTTGACGATCCTGACAGCGGCGAAATACACTGCAGGTCCTGTGGCTTTGTATCAAAGGAAAAGACTCAGGTTGTAGATGTCTCAATTTCTAAAGACCTTTTCAGAAGCACCCCCAAAACTGGCACATCAAAAGATAACCCGGTATTAATAGATCCGATAAATAAGGATTTCTATGGCCGAAGCATATCGCCAGCAATGGTCGAAAGTATGAACAGGCTCAGAACCTGGGACTTAAGAAGCCACGCAAAGCCGGGAAGGGATAGGAATCTCAGTAAGGCATTGCCCAAAATATTTACTTGGTCTAGAAGCCTGAGTATCGGTGATAACGCTGCCAATAACGCGGCTAGTATATATCAAAAAGCCATAGCCTTCAAGCTTACAAGAGGCAGGTCTATGGAGGAAATGGCAGCCGGGGCGGTTCTCAGCTCATGCAAGATAAATGGAATACCGCGCAGCGATAAGCAAATCGCTCAGATTGCAGGGCTAAAACTTAAGGGCGTCAGGAGGGCGTACAGGCTGATATTTATGTCGCTTGGCCTTTCTGCAGATGTTGCAGACCCTAAAGTTTTCGTACCCCCAATTGCCAGTAAGATAAATCTTGAGCCACGGGTTATCAGGCTTGCCGGCAAAATACTTGACGAAGTATCCACAGCGGACATAAGGATTGGAAAGAACCCGATGGCCCAAGCCTCAGCCGCACTTTATCTTTCATGCGTAAAATTCAAGGTCGATGTGACGCAGAACTCTATCTCCTCGGCTTCAGACATCTCAGGGGTTACGATTAGGAGAACATCACATCTAATCAATGAAATCCTAAAGCAGCCCATACCAATTTCAGTTGGGCCGAAAAAGGCAAACTCTCTGCCAGGAAGCGGGGTTAAGGGTGCGATAAGAGACAGGCAACATCCAAACGCCACAAAAATCCACTGATCTCACACTTCCGTACACATTCATGAAGGTTTGAGTACAAAAACCAACTAAGGCTTATAAATAGCAAAACAGATTGGTATCTAATTACATGCCTATGAATTGGGGGATACAAGATGCGCTCCCTGGCAGGAGGAAAGATGACGAATGCCCTGAGTGCAAAGGCACGCTCATAGAGGACAAGGATCACGGAGAGCGAGTGTGCGTAGGTTGCGGCTACGTTTCGAGCCAGCTAATTGCAGATCCGGATCTAAAAGAAAGAACCCTCCCGGTGTCCTACAGCAACGCATCAACCATAGGCCCATCCAATGCCGATTATTCCGGTAAGCGGATAAGCGGCGTAGTCAGAAACAGAATTGAGAACATGCGCCTTGAGGATTGGAGGAGCAAGAAATCAGGGACAGCAAGAAAACTCGATGAAGCACTTCCAAACCTTATAAAATGGACCGGGCTTCTTGGCATGCCAGATGTCGCAGTCACGCATACTTTTACAATATTGACCAAGGCCATTAGGAACGGAGTGACAAAATGGAAGAATGAGGATGCCATGATTGCGGCATGCATTTACAAAGCGTGCAAACACCACAATCTTCCCATCAACGTAAGGATGCTCTCGGTCACAACCGGCGTCACAAAAAAGAGCATAAACCGTGCGATTTCACAGCTCATGAGGGCACTAGAGCTAAACTCCGTAATAATAGATCCCACCTCCATCCTTCCAAAATACGCAAACAATGTGGGTCTGTCAGAAAAGGCGAAACGGGAGGCCATGAGAATGCTAAAGCACATAGAAGGCAAGATCGAGTCCATGGGCAAACCGCCCTCAACTCTGGCAGCCTGTGCAGTATACGCCTCGGCTCTCAGGAACAAGGAGAACGTCTCTCAAGCGGCACTAGAAAAAATTTCGCACGTTACCAGCGTTACAATACGAAAAAACTACAGAACGTTCCTTAAAACCTAGCTAGTCCTTTTTCTCGCTCCCCCCTGCCTTCTTATCAGACTTGACTGTAGGGAAAAGTATGACCTCCTTTATCGATGGTGCATCAGTTAGGATGTAGACCAGCCTGTCGATGCCAATTCCGCATCCTGCGGTAGGCGGCATGCCGTATTCCATCGCCTCCAAGAAATCTTCGTCCCTGGGCGGAGCCTCATCATCCCCTCTCTTCCTCTCAGATTCCTGATCCCTGAACTTCCGGTTCTGCTCTACAGGATCCGTAAGCTCTGAATAGTTGTTAGAGAGCTCCTTCCCTGCTATGAACAGTTCGAATCTCTCACTCAGCTTGTCGTTTCCACGCTTGTCCTTGGTGAGCGGGCACATATACGAAGGATAGTCCAGCACAAAGGTGGGGTTCTCAAGTTCCCCCTGCACATACTTATCGAAGAGCGCATCAGCCACATGCACGGCGTTCTTTGTCGGGATATCGAGCTTCTCCTTTGCCGCTACCCTTTCGGCCTCCTTATCATCCATCTTGGATATGTCAATTCCAGATTTCTTCAATATCTCATCGACCAGATAAATGCGCCTGAAAGGCGGCTTGAAGCTGACCTTCTTTCCTTGATAATCAATTTCATGTGAGCCTTTTATTTCCTTCACCATTCCGCTCATCATCTCCTCAAGGAGATCCATGAAGGTGTTATAATCGCCGTACGCCTGGTAGAATTCCAGCATGGTGAACTCAGGGTTGTGGCTTGCGTCGACAGCCTCGTTCCTGAAGTCTTTTGAAAGCTCGTACACCCTCTCCATCCCTCCTATTATCAGCCTCTTTAGGTACAGTTCGTCGGATATCCTAAGATACAGCTTGGTGTCCAAGTAGTTATGGTGGGTTGTGAATGGCTTTGCCGCTGCACCTCCGTACACCGGCTGGAGCACAGGGGTCTCAACTTCAAGGTATCCCCTGTTGTTGAGGAAGCTCCTGATGTAGTTTATCACTTTCGCGCGAGTGGTGAACGTATTCCTGCTCTCCGGATTCATGATGAGGTCAAGGTACCTCTTCCTGTACCTCAACTCTACATCTGTTAGCCCGTGGAACTTCTCTGGCAAGAACCTCAGAGACTTTGCAAGCATCTTTGCCTGAGATATCTCAATGCTCACTGCACCTCTTTGGGTCTTGATGACCTTGCCTTCCACCCCCAAAATGTCTCCCACGTCCGTTAGCTTGATTATTTCTTGCGCCTCCTTTGCCATCACATCAGATTTGCCAAGAAGCTGTATCTTTCCAGAGCCGTCTAGAAGGTCAAGGAAATACAGCTTGCCCATCTCCCTCATCCCAACTATCCTGCCCGCAACGCTCACCGATTTGCCCTCCAGCTTTGAGAATGATTCTATTATCTGCTCAGAATGGTGCGTCTGGTCGTAAGAATAAGGGTAAGGGTTTATCCCCATTTCTTTGAGCTTTCTCATCTTTTCGAGCTTTATTTGGTCCATCAGAACACTTATCGCAAAACTGTTATAAAAACCGATGCTAACCTCTCCTCACCATATCAGTGATGTAAGCCGCAGCTCCGATGAGCACTACATCCTCGCCAAGAGGTGTGATGGCGATTTTTGGCATGGCATTTACCACATAGCTACCCACATACTTTTTGATCGGGCCCAATACCAACTCCCTGTTCTTTAGCGCTATAGAACCTCCTATGGTTATCAATTCAGGGTCGTAAGCGTTTATTATGGCTCCGATTCCGCTCGCATTTATCCTGCCAATCTCATTTACTATCCGCTTTGCAAGAGGATCGCTCCCTGCATTCTCAAAAAGGTGCCGTGCGCCAATCTCCTCTATCCTATCAAGCGACTCGCCGCTCTCTTTATACTCCTTGATTAGGCGCCTTGCGAATTTTGGGATATTTATTCCACCGCAATATGCCTCCCAGTGCCTGCCCATGCTGCCGCATCCGCACCTAAGCACCAGTTCCGTGTCTACAGAGCAATGCCCGATTTCATGCGCGTTACCGTCTTTCCCGAAAACCAGATTCCCGTCGGCAATTACTCCACATCCTATTCCTGTGCTCAGCGTGAGGTACACAAGGTTTCTCACTTTCTTTCCCGCACCAAATTTTTTCTCCCCGTAGACTCCAGCCACGCAGTCATTAAGCAATTTACAGGGAACCCCGTATCTTTTTTCCAGGTGCCTGACAATTTCGAGCCTTCCTAAATCCAGGTTGATTGCAGTGGTTATTACCCCGGCGTTGGAATCAAGAGGCCCTATCGACCCTATTCCTATCCCTCCCAGCCTACTGTATCCATCCACCATCTCAAATATCTGATCCAGCATCCTCTTGGCACTGCTTTTCTGATACTCCCCCTCACTCAGTCTGCCCCTCTGATCCACAACGGCAGTGCGCAGGTTTGTTGCACCGATATCAATACCTATAAATTTCATGGATGCATCTCACTTCTTGAAGAACGGGAAGGGCTCCGCAAGATTGATCACGCTTATCGCCGCATGTTCCTCTGGCATGGTTGCACTCTCATTCACCTTGTCGTTGGCATAGTCGTAACTTACGAAACTTGCCCGTTTTCCGAAGCTAGTTTCCGCATAAACCATGGTGTTCTTTATGAAAGAGGGTATAGCTATCAGCCTTCTGCCATTGCTGTTAAATGCGTAGACACGGAGCAGGCCCTCCCCACCATGCAGGAATCCAAGTGCGCTAATTACCAAGGACTTGGCATCGCTTATCCTTACGCATTTCGCCTTGCCCGAATAACCCTTCTTCACCTCAAATGGCAGTCCAGAGAGCTCGAGTATCAGCATCTTCTGCAGCTTGAAATCGTGCCTCTCCTCCTCGCTCAGTTCGTCTTTAATCCCGCAACTTTCAGCCTCCTCCCCCTTTGGCAGGTAGACGCAGTATCTGCCCCTCTTCTCCACTTCCGCATAGTAGACTATGCTCTCCTCTTCAAACCTCTCTCCGAAAGCAAAGAGCCTGTACCTTTTTCCCTCAGCAATTGCGAAGATCGGCTTAGGGGGCATGCCTTGGCTGAAGACGCATCTGGCCAAATCTAAAAGCGAGGCTAGCCTGACTATGTACACATTCAGTTCATTTTCTTTCTCCTTCTTTCCAGCCACAACATCACAAACATTGGTGGGACTGAGGGGATTTGAACCCCTGACTTGCTGGTTAAAAGCCAGCCACTCTGGCCAAGCTGAGTTACAGTCCCTTTCAGGTTAACCAATGGAAGTTAGACTATTTAAATTTGATAGAAGATTTACTATCATGGGATCTTCGGCACGCGCAGGCATGGCAAAGAATGGCGCAGATGCGGATCCAGAGAAAGACTTTGACTGGGAGCTGCACCCCAATCTGGAGCGCTTCGTGCTCTCAGAGGTGAATCGCTTCCTGAATTCAAACAGCTTTGCCAAGGAACTCTCTGAGAAGATGCTTGTGCAGACTTCCACCAAATTTATTGACTGGATAGACCATATCTCTCTGCCAGAATCCGCAGTTGATTTGGACAAGCTTAGGGAACTAGGACTGCGTGAATGGAAATGCGATGCAAAGCCTGACAACTCTCTGGTACTAAAGCATCCTAGATCCTACCTGTTCCCCATCCTTATAGCCGATTCAAAGTACATTGAAATTTCAATCAAGCCGGAGAGCATAGACGACTTCTCGCAAGCCCTTGGAAAAAATGCCAGAATACAAGGTGCACCTTTCTCGGAATTCAGGAAAGCAACGCTCAGCAGCCAGCACGGCACAGTATTTTCTGCCGTAGAGAGGAGGGGATATGACGGTTTCATTACAAGGGGTTTAGATGACGTGGGGGAGTATCTGGAGATACTGAGCCTCTTCTTCAACAGGCCCCGAAACTTTGTTGAGGATTCTGAAGGCTTGGGGGCTGTAGAAGAACTAATATCAGATTCAGTAAAACGCCTGGACAATGCAAGAGTTTCAGACGCGTTTTTCCGCGCCGAGCGGCCATATTGGCAGCGGCGCAACCGTGCAGGTCAGATTCAAAAGCTACGCCAAGATTCTCTGGGACTGGGATGGGGAAACCACGACCATCATACTTACCGCTCATCCAGGGAAAATTTTACTAGGATGATAAGCGTCTTTGAATCAATGGGTTACTCTTGCAGGGAAAAATACTATGCTGGGGAGAAAGCCGGTTGGGGGGCGCAGATACTCGAGCACAGTAAATGCAACATAGTTGTATTCACCGATGTCGACCTTGAAGCTAACGAGACCTCAATTGACTTTTCCCACAAGGGCCTCAAGGAAAAGGAAAAAAAGCTTGGAACAGTCGGGCTGTGGGTCGGGCTCCATGGAGAGAGCATATTGCAGGCAGGCATGCATCATCTTGAGGCAAGATTTGATTTCGAAAGGCTTAGTACCGACCTGCCGAAATTCGGAATAAACCTGATGCCACCCTTCTCCCACTTCGACTTCCTCAAGCAGGCCTTCACTGCAGGAGAAGTGTGGAAAGTCGATAAGAAGAGGCTTGGCAAACTTCTGCGAGGTCGGTACATAACCAAGGCGCAATACGACGTTTTTGCACAGGACGGAGCACTGGGGAGCCACATGGAGAACCTTGAAAGGGACCAAGGATTCAAGGGTTTTAACAGGAGCTCCGTCACCAAGATCATCCTTGAAACGGATCCAAGAAAGCAGCACTTCACAGGGGTGTGAGCAATGACGAGAATATTAGTCACCGAACCGGAGTATTTCGATGAGGATGCAAGAAAGGAGCTGAGGAAGTCTGGCGAACTGGTCCTAAGGAGGCTTGGCAGGAAGCCGCTCGAGAAAATAATTCCTACAATTGATGTGCTTGTCGTAAGAATCGAGACCAAGGTCGACAGAAGACTGCTGGGCATGGCCAAACGGTTAAAGATAATCGGCTCAGCGACAACAGGCCTTGATCATATCGACCTGGAATTTGCAAAGGGCATGGGGATCAAGGTGATAAGCCTTCATGGGATTCACACTATCCCAACAGCAGAGCACACAATGGCGCTTATGATAAGCCTGTGCAGGAACATCCCGTGGGCACACATGAGCCTTAGCAAAGGCGCATGGCAGAGGCACAGGTTCATAGGCAGGGAACTTAACGGAAAAACGCTCGGAATAGTCGGACTAGGCAGAATAGGAAAGCAGGTTGCAAAGTACGCGGTGCAACTGGGAATGAATGTCACGTACTATGACCCTAACGTTTTTCGGCAACCCCTAGCCAGGAAGATAACTTCGCTCCCAAAACTTCTAAGCGGCGCAGATATCCTAAGCATACATGCGAGCCTAACGAAAGAGACTAATGGGTTAATTGGCAGGAAAGAGATAAGCCAGATGAAGGAATCGTCACTGCTGATTAACACTGCGAGGGGCAAAATAGTAGATTACACTGCGTTGCTTGATGCCCTGGCCAAGCATGCAATAAGCGGTGCAGCTATAGACGTATTCCCAAACGAGCCTCTTGAAAATCCGGCAGATCCAATAATCGCTTATGCCAGAAGACATCAAAACCTGCTTGTGACCCCGCATCTTGGGGGCTCAACAAGGGAAGCAATACACAGAGCAGGGCTTGAAGTCTCCACGAAAATAGGAATTGCACTGAAAGCAAACAGGCGCGAAGGAAAGCTCTAGTCTACTGTTCCGTATACTTCTCCTCAAGATACCTGAGGTACTTGTTTGGGTTGTATGTTTGCCTTATGGCATACTTTAGAAGATCCCGCGGAGCATATATGGCCCCGTACTTGTGTATTCTGTCCCTAAGCCACTGCTTAATCTCCCCGAATTCTCTTCCCTCTATGAGCTGGTCTACGTTTCCCATCTCTTCCCTGATAGCCGCCGAGATCATGTTCCCAAGCGTGTATGTCGGGAAATAGCCGAAAGATCCATCAGCCCAATGTATGTCCTGCAATACACCCACACTGTCGTTTTTCGGCTTGCTGCCAAAATACTCCACCGATAAATCGTCCCAAACCGAATGTAAATCCGAAACCGATATCTCGCCCGAAACGAGGTCCTTTTCTATATCGTAGCGCAGTTTTATGTGCTTGTCATATGCAAGCTCACCAGAGTCTATTCTAGCTGCGTTTTTGTCAGCCGCATTGAAATATCTATACAAGTCCTCTTCAGAACCGTTTATCTTTGCGTGTTTTTTGATTACCGGGTAAATCACCCTAGTAAAGCTCATGCTATGCCCAACCATCATCTCCCAGAACCTTGACTGCGATTCGTCTATAGAAAATGAAGCCGCAGTGTAAACTGGCGTATCCCTGAGCTGCGGGTCGATGCCGAATGCATAAATTGCATGGCCAAGCTCGTGCATCTGGTCAAAAAATCTATCCCTGAACTTCTGCTTACCCCTGCCTGTAGTTATCCTGACATCGTTGGTGTCCAAAGACACCATGAAAGGATGTGCAGAAACACCCTTCACAAAGCTATCCTTTGGTATGTTCAGCATCCTCAGAAGCTCTTGCGAGATTTTGCGCATCGAAGTCTGGTTGCACTCCACAATCTCGACTGACGAATTCCAATGCATCTGGGTTTTTTCTGCTATCCTCTCGATCTTCGGAAGTATCTTGGCGAAGATAGCATCCATCTCCCTGACCGTCATATCCTCCTCGAACTGGTGCAGCAGGGCATTGTAAGGATGCGATTTGTAATCAAGCCTTTCAACAAGCTCTATTTGCAGTTCAACAGTCCTCTCTAGGTACGGCTTGAAGATGCCAAAATCCGATTTTTTCTTTGCCTCCTTCCATGCGACGTTTGCCTTCACCCTGCATACCTCTATCTCGCTGAGCAATTTCTCAGGTACTAGGCTGTAGTATCCCACTTCGTTCTTTAGCTCCGTGAGGATTCCCTCCTCCAAGGCATTTTTCCCCTTCAGATTTTTAAGATCACTTTGATAACCCAGCGCGATCCTCTTTTCAAGCACCGCAATGTCTCCGTATGCACGACCCCTTGCTTCAGCTCCCCCCGGCGGCATTTTCGACTCCTGGTCGCACATCATCACTCCAACTGCATGGTCTAGAGAATTTGAGATCTTCTGCCTGTCAAGAATTTTCTGGAGCCTCTTGTTCATTTGACCAACTTAAACCAATTGACAAAGGGCAAAATTCCTCTAAGGTTTTATAAATGTGTCTGTATATTTGTTTAAAACCAGCTTGCCTGCGATAGTCCTCATGCGCCACCGATATACTTGAGCGTGTCAGTGCTTCCAGGTTTGTTAGGTGAGCCGGAAACTATAATATACCTCTTCACTCCCAGTCCCAGAGCAACCTTTTTTACTATCCCGAACATCTCGTCTGTGCTGTTATACTTTCTTATACGCACCCCCCGTATTCCGTAGTACATGCTGAGCTCCTTTCTTACACGCTCATCCATCACCAGAGCTATCGCATCTGTGTTGGGCCTGAGCCTAGATATGATCTTCGCAGTGCTTCCGCTCTTGGTCGGTATGAATATGCAATCGGTCTTGTACGAATCCGCAAGCTCCGCAGCCGCGTAGGCAATCCCAAATTTAAGGGTAGTTACCATTGGTTTGACTGTTACCTGCCTATTCAGCGAGGACTCTGCGGCTCTAGCTGCCCTTACAAGGAAATTGACTGCAGCCTCGGGATACCTGCCTACTATGGTCTCGTCGCTGAGCATTAGCCCGTCAGCACCCTCAATTATCGCACTTGCGATGTCGTTGGCCTCAGCCCTTGTCGGGGTTGGGTTGTTTATCATGCTAGTCAGAAGCTGCGTTGCCACTATTACGGGCTTGCCAGCTTCCCTAGCTGCATTTACTATTTTTCTTTGGACATCAGGTATATGCTCCAAGCTGACTTCTTCACCAAGATCCCCCCTTGCCACCATTACAACGTCCGCAGCCCTTGCTATTTCATCTATGTCGCGCACTGCATCACGCCTTTCGATTTTTGCTATTATCCCAACCTTGCAGGCCTTCTTTAGCCTCTCGATGTCCTTTGCAGACCTGACAAATGACTGGCCCACGAAATCAAAACCGTTTTTTACTGCAAACCTTGCAAGCTCCATGTCAGTTTTAGTCGGTGACTTGAGGTTCATGCTTATGCCGAGCAGGTTTACGCCCTTGCGGCTTGAAATTATCCCATCTTCCAGAGCCTTTGCGGTCACAATCCCTCCATGAATCTTCTTCACCTGTAGCCTTGCAGAGCCATCCCCAATCTCAATCACTGCTCCCCTTTTGGCATCGAGGTGAAAAGACTTGTAGGAGACCCTTATGCTCTGTCCTGTGCCGCTGTAAGAAAACCTGACCAAATCTCCGCGTTTTAGTTGGATCGGCGCACTCATCTTCTCGACCCTGACTTTAGGCCCGGGGAGATCTGCAAACAGCGCAATCTCTTTTTGCAACTCCCTAGAAGCCTTTCTTACCTTACGCACTGCCTCGAGCCAGCTACTCTTCTCTCCATGCGAGAAATTCACCCTTATGACATCCGCATACTTGAGCACCCGCCTGAGAATCAAATCGCTGCTTATGCTAGGTCCATAAGTTACGATTATCTTGGTCTTTATCATCTTTTCACCATTTATTACACGATAAGCGTTAAGAATATGAACACCTATTATAATAAGTGACGGTGCGTGCATGGCTGTAATACAGGCAAGGAACCTCACCAAAAAATTCGGCGAGCTTACCGCAGTAAGCAAGCTAAACCTTGATATCAACGAAGGGGAGGTATTTGGACTTCTAGGCCCAAATGGTGCAGGTAAAACTACTACACTATCAATGCTCAGTACGTTGCTTCTCCCAACGGAGGGCTCAGCATCCGTTAACGGATTTGACATCTCAAAAGAAGCCTCAAAAGTCAGGCACAGCATAGGCTTTGTGTTTCAGGATCCGAGCTCTGACGATTTGCTCACGGGTAGGGAAAACCTCTACCTCCATGCGCTAATGTATGGAGTTAATATGCGCCAGGCAAACAAAAAAATGGACGAAGTGCTAAGGCTCGTAAATCTCTCAGACAAGCAGCATCAGAGGATGCGAACGTACTCCGGAGGAATGAGAAGGAGGCTGGAGCTGGCAAGAGGCCTTCTCCACGAGCCAAAGGTGCTCTTCCTTGACGAGCCTACGCTTGGACTGGACCCGCAGACAAGGGAAAACCTTTGGGGGTACATAAAAAAACTCTCGCGCGAGAAGAAGGTTACGATAATAATAACCACCCACTACATGGAGGAGGCCGACATGCTCTGCGACAGACTCGCCATAATTGACCACGGCAAGATCGTCGCACTTGACACACCGGCAAACCTGAAGAAGCTGCTCGGAGGGGATGTAGTGAAGCTGAAGATTAAGAAGCCGAAGCTGGCTGCAGTAAGGAAACTAAAGTTCGTTAAAAAAGTCAGGCAGGATGGCGAGATCGTCACTCTCACAGTCCAGGATGCGGGAAAGCATCTTCAGGAAATACTAAGGCATATCGGTAATGTAGAGAGCGTGGAGTCCAGAGTGCCGACACTAAACGACGTGTTCATCTATTTCACAGGCAGCGAGATCCGCGAACAGGAGGGTGAGGGCGGATTCTTTGAAAGGATGATCCGCAGAGGAAATAAGTGATAGGATGGGAGAACTAAACGGATTGTACGCTTTATGGTACCGTGAATTCAAGGTATTCCAAAGAGAGAAATCCCGCCTTCTATCTTCGCTGATACAGCCACTGATGTGGCTGGTAATATTCGGCACAGGGCTTGGATCAAGCATAGAGCTTGGGATATCAGGATCTGGAATTAGTTATCAGCAGTTCATCTATCCTGGGATACTGTGCATGACTGTGCTGTTCGGTTCCCTCTTCTTTGGCCTGTATATAATCATGGACAAACGCGTAGACTTCATGAAAGAAGTGCTGGTTGCCCCTCTGAGCCGGACAACGCTTTTCTTCGGCAAGGTACTGGGCGGCGCAACAGACGGCACTATAGAAATAATCATACTGATGATACTAGGGGCCCTCTTCTTTGGGATACCATTCACATTCTATTCTGCGATAATTACCTTGATAATCATTGCACTGCTGATGGTTTCCATAATAAGCGTTGGGCTGATACTCGGTTCCCTGATGAACAGTCTTGAGGGATTTGGCCTTGTAAGCAGTTTTGTAATTTTCCCGTTATTTTTCCTGAGCGGCGCGCTCTTCCCAGTGAAAAACCTACCAGCATGGCTCTATGCCTTCGTGGCGGCAAATCCTGTATCCTATGCGGTTGACGGTCTGAGAACTGTTATACTTGGCACGGGGAGTTTCGGACTGCCAACCGATATTATCGTGGTTCTAGGGTTTGCGGTAGCTATGGTGCTGATCGGAACATATGCTTTTTCCAGAATGAAAATCTAAAACCGTCTAAATAAAAGCATGCTTCAGCTCTAGCATAAACTGCAGGTGCATCTCCCCATGGCTTTTGGGATGGCCTCGTCATATAACGAAAAACAAAGTAAAAGACCCAACTTATATAAAGATAGATTTAAATGAATTATTTATGGGTTCACGCGAAAGGTTAAACCTTGAAAAACGCAGGGCATCTAATCGCAGGCGCAATAGAAATGTCCTGATACCTTTATTTCTTGCCACTGGTACCACATTGCTACTCGTGTTTATACTGAGCGTGGTGAACAGCAACCTCACGGCAAACGGAGATTCTGCCATAATCTTCACGTCTTTTGCCGCAAGCTCCTTCATTATTTTTATGATGCCAAATTCTAGCTCCTCAAACACAGGAAAGTTCATTCTAAGCTATTTGATAGGGGGAATCGTGGGGGAGCTTGGTTACTTGTCGTTGCCTTATATTGGCCTCTTCAGCGCCGTAGCCGCTGTCCTCTTCTTTACGTCTCTGCTTCTGTTCAAGACTAATAACATGCATCCTCCGGCAATGGGTGCAGCCCTTGCATTTGTGATCTTTCATGTAAGTTATGCGGGCTTGCTAGTGCTAGCCTCTGGAATAATTGTCCTTAGCGCTATCAAAATCTGTGCAGAAAAACTTGGGCTAGAGCCATAATCTAATAGATATGTTCTGAATGCCATTGCCAGGATCAGCCGCCTGGATCAAAATCTATCAAACCTTTATGCCTTATTTATGTAAGTTGTATGATGATCATGAAAGCAATAATAGTAACACCAGGGAAAGCTGGCGCCACGCTTGCAGATATACCGGATACTCCAGACACAGGGATCGTAAAAGTACGCACACTTCATACCGGTATTTGCGGTACAGACCGTGAAATTTATGCAGGAAAACTGGGTATAACAAGAGTTGAGAAAGGCCAGACACTAGTGCTGGGACACGAGGCTATAGGAGTTGTTGAGAGTGCACCATCAAAATCAGGGTTTGAATTAGGACAGATTGTAGTACCGATGGTGCGAAGGCCCGGAGGGTGCGTAAACTGCCTAAAAGGCAGGCAAGATTACTGCACCGATGGTAATTTTACGGAGGCCGGAATACGGGGTAAAGACGGATTTATGCGCGAACATTTCTATGAACGTCCAGAATTCCTGATAAAAGTAGGAGATCCAAGCAACGCCTCCATATGCACGCTTACAGAACCGACCAAGAACATAATGAAAATACTAGAGGCCATAAATCTGGTAGCGAAGAGGTCGCTATCTGACCTATCTAATGGAATGGCAGGAAAAAACGTGTGGATATTTGGCACTGGTGCAGAAGGACTTCTTGCAGCAGCAGTGTTCAAGGACGCAGGAGCAAATATAATGATTGTCAACAGGCGGCCTGCCTCGAATGCGGAACGAACCATTATCAGCGGCATCGGTGCAGGCTTCTTCAATTCCTCTACAGACGATTGGACGGCAGCATTAAAATCTACGCCTATGGAAATAGCGTTGGATATGGTGGGAGTTCCTGAAATCTTTGAGGTAGCAATAAAGGAGTTGAGCAGAAACGGTATAATTGTGTTATTTGGCACAGGAGGACAGGGGAAATCCATGCAACTTGACGGTTCGGCAATAATACACATGGTGGACAAGAACGCCACAGTTGTTGGGTGCGAGGACGGTGCACGCAAGCATTATGAAGAAGCAGTTGAATTTCTGGAAAGGTGCAATGCTAAGTATGGACTCAGCAATATCATAACTGGCCACTATACAAGTTCTAATCTTTCAGTTTTGGAGAAAAAAGGCGGCGGGGAAATAAAGAGCGTCATTGACTGGTAAGTTCTGAATTAATCTGGCACCCACCATGGATGTATCAATAATGCCCCTTCGCCTTCCTTATCTGCCTAATATACTCATTCCATGCAGGCTTTGCCCTTCCCTGCACATCTAGTAGCCCGAAATAATCCTCCTGTGGCGGGAACGATTTCCAATAGCTATCCGCTAACCTGTATATCCCCATCCCGCTTATACTATCGCAGGATGCCGCTCGTTTGCATGCGGACGCCACGTACTCTGCCTGCCTCGCTTCATTGAATCCGATGCACTTTGGGCCTGTCGGATACCCTGTCTCTATCATGTATACTGGAAAGCCTGTCTCCATCCCAGCCCGAGTAGCAATCTCCGCAATCTTTGGCATATCTGTGTTGCGCGGGTTCACATAGCTGGGATAGGAATCGACCCCGATTATGTCACAGTACTGGCTATACCATTTCCAGTCCACTTTCAGGCCTATGTAATCTATATTGATGACCAACTTTGCCCTTCGGTATTCTTCTCT
This sequence comes from Microcaldota archaeon, assembly GCA_028867435.1. Taxonomy (GTDB): domain Archaea; phylum Micrarchaeota; class Micrarchaeia; order Micrarchaeales; family CABMGC01; genus JAGWGI01. The sequence continues at coordinate 34,727 of JAGWGI010000005.1, forward strand.
CACCATATGTGAAAGTGCCCCCAGGATCACCTTTTGGTTATTTCTGTCCAACCATATCAGTCCAGTTCGCCAATCAGCCAGCCCCTGGCCTATCCAGCCATTAGGTTCATTTTCTATCTGCCAGGCTCTGACCCTCCCCTTGTAATGCCTGACTATCTCCCTCGATGCCCTGACCAGCCTTTTTGCATATGCCTCCACGTTAGACGTTTTAATATTTTCCGGGACGAAACGGTTATACCCGTCTCCTATTACTGCCATTATCCCTATCCCTGCCTCATCAAACTCCTTGACAAAGTCATCAAGTGGGAACTCGTATACTCCCTCTTCAGAGGTTTCAAAAAAGTTCCATGGAAACCAGCATCTTACATAGTCTATGCCATTCTTTTTGAGAAACGATGCCACCGCTCTTGAAAGTCTCCGTGGTTCATGGCCGTTTTCCTCTTTTAGAAGGGAACCGACAAAATCTCCAACTTCATATTTTCTTAACTTCGGGTCTGTCGCAGGAAGGCTGAACCTTCCGTTGTGCGTTTTCTTTCTTAGCAGAAATGGCACTATCACCGAAGGAGGGTCTGGGATACCGGCATACCTCCACATATCGTCAATGTCGACCCCAAAATTGAACTTCCCTCCAACCACTTTAAAAGACATAGTATTTATTAGACTAAGCGCAAGGCATATATAAGTTCCTCGTGTTTGCTGCCCAGAAACTTGATATATGAGGAACTTAAATGCCGCACATTCCGCTTATTTGCTCCATACGTATACTAGTGGCAGGCTAGCGTAAAACGGCGTCTATTCCAAGTGCCATCTCCCGCAGCACAAGATGCGTGCCAGGAACATATCTCCGACAAGAGGAATTTAAATAATAGATTTTGGTTGATGGGTGCCAAGTTATGGCTAAAAATAAGCAGATGGTTTTTACTATAGGCCACTCAACACGTAAGCTTAGAGAATTTGTGTGGCTGCTAGATACATACAAGATAAAGGAATTGGTAGATATACGCACCATACCAAAGTCCAGGGCCAACCTGCAGTTCAACGAGAAAAGGCTCGTTGCTGGCCTGAAAAGGCATCACATAAGCTACAGACATATGGAAGACCTGGGAGGCCTCAGACATCCGTTGAAGGATTCAGCCAATACATACTGGCATAATGCGTCATTCAGAGGCTTCGCAGATTATATGCAGACCAGCGAGTTTGGAAAGAGCCTCATCGAGCTTATGGGCCTAGCAAAGAAAAGGCAGACAGCCATAATGTGTGCAGAAGCAGTACCATGGAGATGCCACAGATTGCTGATAGCGGATGCACTCCTAGCCAGAGGCATAGATGTCATACATATATTTAGTCCCACCAATTCAAAGCCTCATAAGCTAACAAAAAGCGCAAGGGTGAACCGACTTAATATAGTGTATAAATAGCTGGTCTGCAAGAGATATTTGGTGCGTTTATGGATAATGTTGCTGCAACGAGCAGGATGGTAAGGACTTACATAGCTACCGGGTTCTTGTATTTCGTAGTCGGCACAATACTTCTTGCTTTTAATCTGTCAGGCGCAGTTACTGTAAGTAGAGATCCGATATTCATACTGCTATTGTATGGTTTTGTCACGCAGCTGATTTTTGGCGTCTCATACATTTTTGTGCCTGGTGTCTCACGCCATAGCGGAGTAAACTATAAGGTAATAATCATAGAATACGTCCTCCTAAATGCAGGGATAATTGCATTCGATGGCGTTGCACTCACAGGCCAGCAGGACGCTGCAGTGATCCTGGGAGGGCTGATAGTGATGATAGTGGCTGTTTTGTTGCATGCAGTTAACATATGGCACACTATAATCGATAGGAAAAGCAGGAATACGACATAGTGTGAGAATTACACCATCCTTGATAATGCCTTCTTCTTTGCCTTATCATCGATGTAATCATCTATCCATGGGTACATTTCTTCCTCCTCCATCTTATCGTGCGCCGCCAGCAACTGTTCCAAGGCATTTTCAAGGGTTGTATCTCTGGTTTTTAAGCCATCAGCCAATCCCTTTAGATCAGCTTTTATCCTATTATGCTGCACTATTAGTTCATCTATCATTGGTGAGTCGTCTCCCATTTTTTTCTTGGCAAGCGGGAATAAGATATTTTCCTCCCATTTTATATGACGCTCAATCCCCGCCCTAAATTCCAAAAAAAGTTGCTCTGCTTCTGCCGCCGTTTTCGATTTCCTGAACTCTTGGAAAATGTAGTCAAGCCTTGAATGGTCTCCGGACATCAATCCGTATATGTCTTGCTCCCTCTTAGAGTAAGCGCCCTTTGCCTGCTTCCATACATCCCATGCGATGGCAAACTTTATTATCTGCGGTTCTGCGCCTTTTGTCGCTTCATACAATGTAAGTTTGTACTTGGTTTTCATGTATTCCAAGAACTCTTTATCGTACTGTTCCATACAGTATGAGTTGTTTTTTAAGCAATTTAAGCATTGCGGGATCAATGTATGCTGCAAATTCACATCGGACTGCCGAGTACTGTAATCGTACCCGAAGTACATCGCCCGCAGCAGGGATCGAACCTGCGACCTACTGGTTAACAGCCAGTCGCTCTACCACTGAGCTATGCGGGCATCTCACTTCTTGAAGAACGGGAAGGGCTCTGCAAGGTTAACTATCTTTGCATAAAGATATGAATGTTCCCCGAAATCATCGGAGAAATCCACTACGTTAGAGGCAAACCTGTATCTTGCGAAGCTTGCCCCAGACTTCTTATTTAAAACAGAGTAATAAAAGGTTTTTCTATCGCCCTCGAAATCGTCAATCAGGTCGAAAGCCCCGAGGATCTGCTTCCCCCTCCACGTGAAAGCGTAGAGGCGTCCTATTGCATCGTGCATGACCCCAAACTTTATGGACCCCTTGACCAGGTCCTCCACCCTATTGACTTTTATCACATCCACGTTCTTGATGCTGGAAGGTTTTGCTGGCCTCATCTTCGAGAAGTCTATGTCAACTATGTCTATGTAGCACACCCCTGACTGCCTCTGCTCGAAAGTGGTTACGAATTCCGTCTTCTCCCCCCTCTCCGGCCCGTAGGTGTAGCGCAGCGTGTTGGCGTCAGTACCCATCTCCTTGTATATGGCAATGATAGCCTCGTTTATGCCTTCAGCAAGCGCGACCAGCCTGTGCTTGCCGTTGCTGTTGTCGATCAGGAGCTCCTTTGCCGAAGAGTCGAATCTGCAGGAGAATCTTGCGATGTCCTCCACGTTCACCGCCTCGATGTAAATCAGCTCCTTTCCGCCCTTCTTGGCGCTTCCCTTCGGCATTCACTCAACTATCCTAAATTGCGCCTATCACGTACTTGACAAGTAGCATAACCGCGTAAGTGGGCTCGTAGATTATCGGCGAAAGAGGCACTCCCTGCCCCACTGCGGCAAAGTCATTGAGAAGGCTTGCCTTAGCAACCATGTTTATCTTGTACGATTTTGATATCAGGCTGCTGCTGGCCGAGGCGACGGTTATGTTGAAAGAGTAAATCCCAGGCTCGTTTACATATACCGGGTATGTGAAAGTGCTGACCGTGGAATGCTGTGCAATCACGTCATCAGAGACGTTCCATGCCGGGAGCCCCTGTGCGTTTATAACAAACGGGTCGTCAGAAGCGCCGGTGTTGTTTATCGTAACCTTTAGGCTGTACGGTTGACCGACTCCAACACTTATACTCGTTGGGGCAACATTTAAGTTAAAAACATTAGGAGTGACATTTATGAAAGCTGTGAAGGTAAGGTTGCCAAGCCTGGAATAATTCTGTATGTTCACCGCCTTTACCACAAGCCTGTACGTTCCGTTCGCCGCATCAGAAGGAACCGTTACTTTGAGCTTCATCGGGTTCTCGTATAGCGGCGAGCTCTGTGCAGACCAGCCGGAAGGAAGCTGCGTTGCATTTATCGTGTCCCATCCGATGTTGATCGGAACTCCGCTCGCATTTGCCGTAGATGCGGAGGCTAGTATGTAGAAACTCTGCCCAGGTCCTACCTTTCCCAGATAAAGGCTGCCCTGCTGGTACAATGTGCCAGTTACCGGCCCTGTGACTTGCAGGTAAGGGGAAGCGCCTGCGCAGCCTACCAGAAGCAGTGTCGTGAGCGCAGCAAAAACTATTGCAGTCTTCATCGTATCCTTTAACTATATGTGTTCAAACTTAAAAATCAGTAGGTTAACAAATTTCCTACCCGAGCCGTTTCAAACCCAGCTCCAGCTCGTGAATCACGTCTTCCGCAGATTCCAATCCTACCGAAAGCCGGAAGAATGTTGGGGAGACTCCAAGGTTCTCCCTCTCTTGCTCGGTGAGTGACCCATGGCTCATTGTAGCGGGGTATGCAAGCAGGGTTTCAGGGCTTGCAAGGCTCTCCCCGTATGCTATCACTTTGTTTCTTTGCGCTGCCTTTACAAAATCCCGCAGTGAGCTCCTATATTCTGGATTTATCTCGAAAGATACCACAGCTCCAAACCCGTTCTTTAGCTGCCTTTTCGCAATCTTGTGGGTCGGGTGTGAATCAAGTCCTGGGTATAAGACTTTTTTTATTTTGCCATGGCTGGAAAGGTACCCGGCAACCTTTAGCGCGCTTCTGCTCATGGCCTCCCATCTTATTGCGAGTGTCTTAGACCCTTGAATCGCCCTATAGCACTCGTCAGGCGAGAGAATCGCCCCAACGGCGCGCTGCAGAAATTTAAGGTCATCATCAAGCTTCTTATTTTTTGTAGCGACGACCCCCCCCAATCACATCGTTATGCCCTGCTACGTATTTGCTTATGCTGTGCACCACTGCCTCAGCGCCGTATTCATACGCCCTGATGGAGCACGGAGGAGTGAATGTCATGTCGGCCACATACGGCACCCCGGTCTTTTGCGATACCTCATTTACCAAGGAAAGGTCGATTGCATTTAGCGAGGGATTTGTCAGGCTTTCGATAAACAGATATCTAGTGCGCCTGTCAATACTTTTCATTATATCCCTCTCTGTTTTGTACTCCGAAGTTGAAAAACTAATTCCAAAATTGCCCATCACCTGCTTGAGCAGCCTGCTCGTGCCTCCGTAAACCTCAGTAGGTATCACTACATTGTCCCCAGGCCTCAGTGTCATGAAAAGCATTGTTTCTGCAGCAAGGCCAGAGCTGTAAACAGTTGCCCAGCCTCCGCCCTCAAGTGCCGCAAGCTTCTCCTCCAATATTGACCTGGTCGGATTCTGTCCACGAGAGTACTGCCACTTTGACCTCTCCCCGAACTCTGGTTGCCTGTAAGTTTTTGTCCTAACCAAAGGTGGGGCTATGGCACCGGTAATCCTGTCCAGCGCTTCCCCCGCGTGTATCAGGGCAGTCTCTATACTCTTGTATGCTTTTCCCATGCCTACTGGTGGCATGGCACTCTTTATAATAATTGCTGCTTAAAATATTCCTATAAGAATAGTTGAATCGGATGTTCCCGGAACTCAATACAATATCATTAAGGCGGAAAAAACTCGGCATAACCCAAAGTGCGCTTGCCAGGTCAATCAACATGAGCCAGTCCATGCTTACGAAAATAGAGCGGGAAAAAGCGATGCCGAGCTACAAGGCGGCAGTCGAGATATTCGACAGGCTCGAAGAACTTGAGCACCAAGAGGAGAAGGCGGCGAAGGATGTGATGAGGCGAAAAGTGATCGCCCTTAGCAGCAGCGACAGGGTCGAGAAGGTTGCGAAGATCGCAAAAGAAAACGGCGTGTCCCAATTTCCGGTGATGGATAAAAAAGGGATTGTCGGGGGCATCAGAACTTCCGCACTCATAGGGGCTCCCAAAAACCAGCCAATCGGCTCGAGCGTAGGCGCGCCATTCCCAACAGTGAATGAAACCGCTCCGCTCAGCGTAGTGAAGAACCTGTTGAAATACGATCAGGCCGTCATAGTGGTGGGCAGGGAGGGAATAGTGGGCATAATAACCGCAGAAGATCTGATATGATTACTTTTTGATTGCCCGTATCTTCGCAAGCAGCCTATTCATGTCTTTTGAGAGCTTCATGAAAGTTTCGGTGTTGCAGACCAGGTAGTCTGCCGTGTCTATCAAGCCTATTACACCCTCAGACTTCTTGCCGTTTTTGGCGTACCCTATCATCTCCTGCTTCTCCCTCTCCTCGAACTTTGCGAATGAATGTGGGTCGTTGGGCCATCCTCTCTCAACAAGCCTCTCGTACCTAAGCTTAACTGGCGCAACAACTGCGACCATGTAGATACTTCCCTCAAAACGCTTCCTGAAAAACTCCATTTCCTGTATGCTCCTTATCCCTATTATCGCGATGCCCTTGCTCCTGTGCATCTTAACTATGTTCTGCATCGTGTACTTCGCTACGATGTTCTTTCCATACTTCTTCCTCACGGAGATGGCGTATTTCTTCACCGTGTCGGGCGTTATCTTCATGCCTTTCTGCTTCATCCTCCCTATGACCGCATCTCGCATCTCGACTTGCTGGAAGCCCCTTTTCCTGAGCAGCTTTGCCACCGTGCTCTTCCCAGATCCCGGCAACCCAGTAACGCATATTATCATATTATCACAATCATCTAACCAGGCTCCCTATTCTGATCTCTTTATCCACGGTGAGCAGGCAGACTGTGCTCTCGTCCTCCGCTGCAAGCATCATACCATGGGACTGCACCCCTGCAATCTCCTTGGGCTCAAGGTTTGCCACGCAGATAACTTTCTTTCCCAAGAGCTCCTCTCTTGAGTAATAGTTCTTTATCCCAGCCACCACAGTTCTCTGTCCTATTTCCCCAAGGTCAAGGGTCACCTTGTACATCGGCTTGCGGGCCATCTCGTGCTCCTCCACGCCAACTATCATTGCAACGCGAAGCTCAAGCTCCTTGAATGCATCTATCCCAACCACCAAATCACCTATTAAATATGATGCACTAATTTTTAATGGTATTCAATGCGCACATTTATCGCCATAGACCTTCCAAGCCATCTCAGGCAGAGCATTGCCGAAGTATCGCAAGAGCTGGAGGGCAGGGGCGTAGCGCTGGTCGGCGAGGAGGTGATGCACCTATCTCTGCATTTTCTGGGAGATCTAAGCGAGAAGCAGATCGAAGAGGTCAGGGAGGCTCTCGGTCAGATCAAGCCGGCTAGTTTTGACGTTGAGGTTGCAGGGCTCTGGTTCTTTACCCCGACGTTTTTGAAGGTGGTTTATGCAAAGCTCTCAAAGGGCGAGGCACAGTGCACCGAGATCTACAACCAGCTTGGCAATTCACTGCTTGAGATCGGGGTCATAGAGGAAAAGGAATACAGGCCCCACATAACACTGGCCAGGGTAAACCGCGGCGCGGATAACAGGAAGATCCTGCAGGTCGTGGAAAAGTACCGCAGCCATTTTTTCGGGAGCTTCACTGTAAACTCGATAAAGCTCAAGGCTAGCGAGCTCACAGAAAAAGGGCCGATATACACCGACCTATACGAAGTTCAGTTTTGAGATGGTGGCCTTGTACTCCTCCAGCTTGATGGCATTTACTAGTTCTCCTGCTTTGTACGCCCTGTCCAGCATCAATATGTCGTAGCAGGTGCCAGTTCTAAGATCAAATGCGACGTTCCTTGAAAGGGCACCGAAGAAATCAACTTCAATGAGTTTTGCCTTGCAGAGCCTGCGCACCTGATCCACTGCCGCTACGAGCGAAGAATCCCCACTTTGCATCCCTATTGCTCGCATCTCAAGGTTCGCTTTGCCAAAAGATGTAATCTTCTTACCCAGCAGTTCAAGCTCGCTTTTGTCTAACACCTTTCCTATCCTCATTGCAATACCGCTCATGGAGTTAACGTCAAATATTGTCAGCATAATCTCGTAGCTCAGTCCGATGGCAATTAGGTACCTGTTTTTAGCCTCTGCGAACTTTGCCATTGCAGCCTGGTTGATTTTGATCTCTGTTCCCTTGCCCTTCACCATTGAGAGCGACGTGTGCGGCCTGTTTAGGGCTATCACCGAGCTCTTTGAGCTTAGCACTAACCGCTCGGAGCCGAACCCGCCTTTTGCCCTCTCAGTGCCAAGCACATCCCAAAAGTCCATTCTAACTCATAAAACACTCTCAGGCTATTTATTTATAGATTTGTAGGATAAATGATTGCTGTAAGGTGTTACGTTTGGGAAGTATTCCTAGGAAATGGAAGAAGAAAGGCAGGATGCGCTGGAAATGGGTAAAGAAAAGGAGGAAAAGGATCAAGAGGGCGCAGAAGAGAAGGGTAGGAGAACTCTGATTACGCAACAGAGCGTACCTTGTATCTGCCTCGCTCTTCTATACCGTCCAATTTTGCGAGTATCCCTCTCGCATTCTTTGAATGCCTAGCGTAGCTTCTAGCAAAGGCAGCATAGCATCTAGGGTCAACTGAGCGTTTCATTAGCAGCAGGTCTATTGCCTTTTCCTCAACGCCTTTTGTGATCTCCGAGAGCCCGAAGTCTATTATGAAGAACCTTTTCCCAACCTTCATTATATTTGCAGGCGTGAAATCTCCGTGGGCTATCCCACTCTCGTGCAGTATTGCAAGCTCCCTTCCAACCTCCCCGAACTGGCCCGGCCTCTGATCAATGTCGCGGAGCAGTTTTCCTTCAAGTCTCTCCATGTATACGCAAAATCTTCCAATCGCCAAAAGCCTGGGAACATTTAGTTCCAGCCTTCCAGCCTCGTAGAGCACGTGCGCCTCGTTTCTTGTCCTGCTCTCCCTTAGAGCAATGTCTATCGGCTCTATCCTGTAGCTCTTCTTCACCCTCTCCTTTATGATCGCATCAAAACCAAGGAGCCTTGCCGAATATACCTTGGCTTCAGCGCCCTCCCTAATAAACTTGTATCTTCCAGCTATGCAATCACCGCATCTTCTATCCTGTATCTTTGTTCAATCCCGCATTCACTAAGTTTGCTCTCCATTCCCCTCTTTAGCATCTTCTCGGCCACAAACGCGATCATCGCACCGTTGTCTGCGTTGAACTGGTCAGGCGCATAGCCGAACCTCACTTTGTGCTCCTTTGCGAGCAAGCCGAGCATCTGCCTTAGCCTATTGCTCTGCGCGACCCCGCCGCACACACACAGCTCTCTGCTTCTCGTTAGAAGCATGGCGCGCTCGGTTGCCTCACAGAGCATCGAAAACGCAGTTTCTTGAACAGAGAAACATAAATCCTCGACACTTTCTCTCTCCTTCATCTTGGCGGCGCTTGTGGCAATTCCAGTGAATGAGAAGTCCATTCCCTTCACCTTGTACGGCAGCTTCACGTACCTTCCACCCTCTGCAAGCCTGGCAACAGTCGAGCCCCAGGCAGGGTTGAGGCCAATCTCCCGGGCAAAGCTGTCTAGCATGTTCCCAACCCCGATGTCAAAAGTTTCGCCAAGTACCGAGTAATGCAGAAACTTTTCGTTCTTCTTGAGTATCTGCGAATTACCCCCGCTCACATAGAGCACCAGCGGGTCTTGCATCTTTGCGAACTTTTTTGTTATCTCAACGTGCGCCATTGCATGGTTGACCTGAGCTATAGCGACCCCCAGCCTTTTTGCTATAGTCTTGGCCGTGAGTTCACCCACCTGCAGGCATGGCCCAAGTCCTGGGCCCCGGGTATATCCAACTCCCTGTATCTCGCGCATCTTAATTCCGGCGAGTTCTAGCGCGTCTGATACCACTCCAGCAGCGTTAACCGCATGCGTCTCAGCCACTTCTGCGGGTATGAGCCCCTTGTTTTCTATCTTGAACATCGCCTTGGGATTGGCAAGAATCTTCCCATTCCTGACTATCCCTACCCCAAAAGTATGCGCGCTGCTCTCAATCCCAAGCACAAGCATCCAATCATATGCTATTCTCTGGGCAAACTTAAAAAGACAAAACCATGGCCAATGTTTATAAAACAGGCAAGAGCATCCCCCCTGATTGGGATTGTATGAGGAACAAGAACTTTGCCAGAAATATGGTTGAATCCGCAAAGGAGAGCAAGTCAAGGCTTATTTTTGCCGCAGACGTTGACAACGCAGCTGATGCGAAAGCAATACTAAAAAATCACGGCCCTAATTTGGCAGCAGTTAAACTGCACGATGCATACATAAGCGGATGGAACATGAGCCCATCAGAAGCCGTTTCCATGATCAAGGACACGAAAGATATTAACCCAAAGATTCAGGTAATAATAGATGCCAAGCTTGCCGACATAGACAAATCAAATGCGAAGAAGGCCGAATACTACTTCAGCCAGGGCTTTGATGCAATAATCAGCCACGGATTCCAGGGCGCACCTGCGGTGAAAGCTGCGGTTGACGTGGCCGACAAGTCTGGCAAGGGCGTACTGTTGCTCATGTCAATGACCACGCCTGAAAATCTTTTCACGCTCGAGATAACTGCGGCCTTGTCATACATGGCAAAGAGCCTTGATGTGGACGGCGTAGTCTCCCCAGGAAACAAGCCAGATATCACAAGCCTAGTGCGCGAAGATCTAGGCAAAAATACCCTCATATTCTCTCCGGGAATAGGGGTTCAGGGCGGAGGGGTAGAATCAGCAGTCAAGGCTGGAACAGACTTTGCGATAATAGGCAGAAGCATCTTTGATAGCCAGTCTCCGTCGCAGGCGATAAGCGACTTCAACATGCGCCTCAACCAGGCGCTAAGAGACAGGGATTCATGAGTGATCTGATGAGCAACACGCAGAAAAGCCTAGACAAACTCGGAAAGGAGATAGTCGAGATGCTCTACGAAAAGAAGATGATAATGACATGGTACAGGGACAAGCCTGAAGGGTGGAAACTTGCCAACGGAATGTACAGCCCATACTACATAAACATGAGGGTGGTTCCAAGCTTCCCAGAGCTATACTACAAGGTTCAGGATGCGATGTGCGAACTTGTCGTAAATGCAGGCTACAGGCCTAAAGAGAGATCTCCGCAAGACAAGCTTCTCGGTCTTGCCATGGCAGGGATCTCGCTCTCTAATGCAATAACACTGGGCACACGCATTCCATCATTATATACCAGAAAGCTTTCAGACGAGATAAAAACAAAGGAAGATCTAAACCGCCATCTCGAAGCCGTGTGGAGCGGCATAAGCTCTCACGGGCAGCACAAGCTTATCGAGGGCGAACTCACAGATGGCGACAGGATCGGTATAGTCGACGATCTGGTTACCAGCTTCACAAGTAAGGAACTTGGAATAAGGCAACTGCAAATCGAGGCCCAGAACAGGAACGTCAAAGTGATTGTAGAAGACATCTTCGTTCTGCTCAACAGGGAGCAGGGTGCGGATGCGATTGCCGCAAAACTGGGTTATACGATACACTCAGTGATCCCATTTATCTCAAAAGGGCTCGAGTGGCTCAAGGGCCCGCTGGAGCAGAACGAGTACAACACAATAATCGACTACGTCAGGCATCCTGATTCATTCCAAAGCGAGCTAATGCAGCAGAGCCTCGTGGCAGTCGCAAAGAACAGAAGGCAGTGAGCAAATGGTCAAAATAGGAGAAAAGGTTCCCGATCTGAAGGTCTCTGAATGGGTAGGCACTCCTACAAAAATCAGCGAGCAGAAAGGCAAGGCGGTGCTGGTTGCAGTCTTCCAGGTGAACTGCCCTCTGGCTGTCGCGCACCTGATCCCAGGGGCAATAGTAGCTTACAACAAATTCTCAAGGAACAATCTTACAGTTCTCGGGCTAGCCACCTCATTTGAGGATTTCGACAAGAACACTCCCAAGAACCTAAGGCGCCTGATCGAAAAAGGGGAGACGATAGGGGACACGTATAGCTACATGTCCACACACGATATGCTATCAAACGGTTTATTCAAGCAGAAGATAGAGTTTCCGGTCGCAATAGACAGCGTCATAAAACCAATAGAGCTTACCAACAAGATGATAATAGATGCAATCAACAGCTGCGGCCTGAGGGAAAACTATACCGAATCAGACATTGCTAACGATAAGCAGATATTTGATGCGGTGAAGAGTCTGCTTCAGGACAAGGGCTATCCAGAGTCGTTCTACGGGATTGGATTCCAGGGCACGCCCTCATACATGCTACTTGACAAGCAGGGCTTTTTGCGCTACAAAGAGTTCTCTTCGGGCGAGGACATAGATGAAAAAATAAAGGAGCTGCTAAAAGAATAAAAGTGATACAATGGCCATCAAAATGCAAAAACTCAAAATCGGGGACAAGGTTCCTGAACTAACGCTGGAATGGGTCAAGGGAGGTCCAATCAAGCTGAGCGAGCAGATAGGAAAGGTAGTAGTAATCGAAGTTATCCAGGTCAACTGCGCCGGATGTTTCTCCCACGGGCTTCCAACTGCGATAGGACTTTCAAGAAAGTTCCCAAAAGATCAGGTGGTTGTATTCGGTGTAGGCACAGCATTTGAGGACTTCAGAGTTAATACGCTTGAGAACCTCAAGCTGCTAATGTCACAGAACAAGGTCGTTGGAGCTCCAAAAGAGGCCCTTGGACAGCTTCTTCTTCCCGGAGACATGCTGCCATATAAAATTGAAATCCCGATGGCAATGGATTACGTTGAGAAAAGGGAGATAACAGAGGCCCTTATAGAAAAGAACCTTAAAGCCAATGATCTCTATGAGATCTGCAGCCCTGCAGGGAAGATACTGATGAAAAGGCGCATCATAGAGGCGTTAGAAGAAAACCGCTATATCGCAAAACTCTTCACCGAGTTCCAGCTCGAGGGCACTCCTTCTACTATAGTGATAGATAAGAAGGGAATACTAAGAGATGTGCGCATACGGGACGAGGAGGAACTAGACGGGATCATAGCAAAGCTCCTAAAGGAGGATGTATCTAGCAGATATTGATATGGGGAATTCCCAGATCCTGGCAGGCTTGCAACAAAGCTCCAAAATAGGTATCACACGCGGCCAGCGTTAGCTTTAAATAAGTGTTATAACATACTTATTACAGGCTTTAAACAGCCTCTTCCTTGATTGATTTTCATGAAGGTTAATTTTATTGAGAATACCCCATCTGCCGTGCGTTTTAGGATAAGCGGCGTAGGAAACACATTCGTCAACTCTCTGAGGAGAGTCATGACGAATAGCGTGCCCACGTTTGCGATAGACAGCATCACCTTCTACGAGAACACTTCCTCTATGTTCGATGAATACATAGCGCACAGGATTGGGCTGGTACCTATAGCGACTCCAGAGGGCTACGACGAGAAGGACGAGATAGTATTCCATCTCGACGCCGAGGGGCCAAAGACGGTCTACTCCAAGGAGCTTGAAGGCACTGACAAGAAGGTGAAAATAGCAAACGAGAACATACCGCTCATTAAGCTCGCAGAGGGACAGCGGCTAAAGGTGGACGGAAAGGCGATACTTAGCACCGGAATGAAGAGCAGCAAGTTCCAGCCTGGGCTTATTTCATTCACGGCAAATGATGACAACACTGAGTTTGAATTTTATATTGAGACCTTCGGGCAGATGACCGCAAAGGAAATCTTAAATAGGGCATTAGACATAATAGATAAGGGCCTAAAAGCCACGCACAAGGAGCTGAAGTGACTTGATGCAGGGGTGGCAGAGCCTGGTCAAATGCGCTAGCTTGAGGGGTTAGTAGCTTTAGTGCTTGCTAGGGTTCAAATCCCTACCCCTGCATAATGGTGCAAACAACATGCAAAGAATAGTCGAAAAGGATGCGATAAACTCTTGGACCGAGACAATAGCCACTGTCAAGTTAGATTCCAAGCACGCGCGCCTGTGGAAGGAGGCTGGCAGGATGGCCACAAAGCCAAGGCGGGATAGGGTTGCGGTCAATCTCAACAAGCTCGATAAGGCTGCCAAGGATGGCGAGTTTTTGGTGGTGCCGGGAAAGGTGCTCAGTTTTGGCAAGGTAAGCCACAAGTTCAAGATTGCAGCAGTCGAGTATTCGCAGAGCGCTGAGGAGAAGCTCAAAAAAGGTGGATGCGAGATCGTTGCTACAAATGAAATGCTAAAGAAGGAGAATCCGAGGCTCATAGTCTAGGTGTTCATATGGTTGATGATTACAAAGTTGTAGACGGGAAGAACAAGGTCGTCGGCAGGCTTGCGAGCCAGGTGGCAAAGATGCTGCTTAGCGGTGACAAGGTCGCAGTTATCAACGCCGAATACCTGTTCATGTCAGGGCATCAGCGCAACATCATTGAGGACTACAAGGCGAAGCTTGATCTCCAGGACAAGGCCAACCCTGAACACTCCCCATATCACTCAAGAAGGGCGGATCTGTTCGTAAAGAGAATCATAAGGGGGATGCTTCCTTTCAAGAAGCCAAAGGGCAAAGCGGCATTCAAGATGCTGCGCGTCTACCAGGGCGTTCCTGAGGAGCTAAAGTCCGCAAAGCCGATCGAGGTAAAGACAAAAAGCAAGAACCAAATATTCGAAAGCACGATATATGTAAAGGACCTGGTGAAGAAGCTGGGATACAACAAGTGATATTTATGGCAGACACAACTAGCGTGGAAAACCTCAACAAGGAGATAAGCGCGATAATACCTGTGAAGGAGGAGAAGAAGGCCCCTGCAAAGCCAAGGAAGAGGGTTGCTCCAAAGCAGAAGGTGTTCATGGTAAAATCAAGGAGGAAGATGGCGATTGCGCGCGCAAGGCTCACCAAGGGGAACGGAAGGATCACGATAAACAATGTAAACATAAACCTCTTCAAGCCAAAGGAGGTTCGCGAACTCATACTCGAGCCAGTCAATTTCTCCTCATCAACAAGGGACATAGCAAACAGCTCAGACATAAAGGTCAATGTATATGGTGGAGGGAGGAGCGGACAGGCGCAGGCGAGCAGGACAGCAATAGCAAAGGCGATAGCAAGCGCATCAGGCTCTGACATCATAAAGAATGCTTATCTAAAATATGACAGGACTCTGGTGGTCGACGACGTAAGGCAGGTCGAGCCCAAGAAATTCCTTGGGACAAAGGCAAGGGCCAGGTTCCAGAAGTCGTATAGGTAGGGTGGTTTTGCTATGATGATTCCAGTAAGATGTTTCTCCTGCGGGCAGGTAATTGCCGACAAGTGGGAGGAGTACGACAAGAGGGTCAACAAGGAACACGAGAATTCAGGAAAAGTTCTCGACGACCTTAAGATCAAGAGGTACTGCTGCAGAAGGATGCTGATCAGCAACATCGATTTGATAGACGATGTGATAAGCTACGGCAGGAAGTAAGTATTAAATTTGTTCAATGATATGATAGAATATTTTGGGGTCGTCTGCTAGCTTGGTTAGGCTCTGTGCTTAGGGAGCATAAGACCCGAGTTCAAAATTCAAATGAAAATCTCGGCGACCCCAAATTTATGGTGCAAACATGGCAAACGAAAATGAACTGCTCGTTGACAACGCGGAGTACTTGGAGGTAGGCATACACATAGGGACAAAGACAAAATCCCCAGGGATGAAGCAGTTCATCTACAAGATAAGGGAGGACGGACTCTATCTGCTCAACCTCGAGACTGTCGATGAAAAGATAAAGACCGCTGCCGCAGTGCTTGCAAGGTACGAGCCCAAAGAGATAGTGGTCACCGCTTCAAGGATCTATGCAATCTCAGCAGCATCCAAGTTCGCGGAGATAGTGGGCGCAAAGTTCATGCCTGGCAGGGTGATGCCCGGAATATTCACAAACTCAAACCGTGCGGACTACATGGAGCCAGGGATAATACTCATGAGCGACACTAGGAACGAGCGCCAGGCGATAAGGGAGGCGAGCAAGACTAGCATACCGGTAATCGCGCTATGCGACACGGACAACTGGATAAAGTTCGTGGACCTGATAATACCATGCAACAACAAGGGAAGGCGCTCCCTTGCGCTTGTCTACTTCTTGCTAGCAAGGGAGTTCCTCAAGGCAAAAGGCCAAATAAAGACCAATGAGGAGTTCAACTTCAAGATCTCTGATTTCGAGGCAAAGGTCGAGATAAAGGCAAAGTAAGCGGCGCTGCGCCAAGGCAAAGGCTTAATAAAATCTAGAGCCAAGCCTAAGTATGCGCCGGGCCAAAAGACTGCAAGCAGCAGTGGACTTCATGCTCTCCTACGGGATAGCTTTCATAGTCATCTTCATAGCGATAAGCGTCATATACAAGACCGGCATACTCAGTTCAGCAATCCTTCCAGTAAGCTGCTCCACCTCCCCTGGATTCTCTTGCTCACAGTACGCAATTAATGCAAGCACCGGGGTACTGACCCTCTCCTTTGCCCAGGCAACAGGCGGCCCGATAACGCTCAATGGATACGCCTGCGCAAGCCAGGCAAATGCCCTTGGCGACAGGCCGCAGTATGGCAACATCTTCGTGGCAAACGGCCTGGCGTACTATCCTGGCAACTACGATCCATCTAATGCGCTAAACCAGATAAACCCGATGCAGACCACTTCGCAAGAGACGCTCAAGATGAACTGCTACAACGGCCCTGGCAGCATTGCACGAGGCCAGGTCGGAAATGCGTACTTTGGATACATCTGGCTCAATTACACCACTCCGGGGTACGGCAAGGTGGTGCAGCAAGTGGCAGCGATAACTGCAAAGTACACATAGAAATAAGGGAGGCTACAGTCCAAGGGACTGCCTTATCTTCGAGCTTTTGTACTTCTTTGGGTTCATCCTTGCGCCTATCCTTACAACCCTTGCGCTAATTCCCTTTCTTGCCATCCACTCCTCAAGTTCGCCGACATTTATTTTCTGGTCGTAGCCAAAAGCAACTACGCCAGGTTTGTACCTGCCAATTATCCTATATCTGTCAGAGGGCTTGCCGAGCTTTTGGCCCAGCACCGCCTTGTCAACAACCCTAAGGGATGCAACCATCCTAAGCCTGTCCTGCTCGCCAAACACTGGCTTTTTGCGCTTGAGCAGCTTCACGCTCTCATCCCTTGCGACAATCACCACAAGCCTCTCGCCAAGCCTTCTTGCGCGCTCAAGGTAGAGGAGATGGCCAGGATGGAGTATGTCAAAGGCCCCGAAGGCAAGGACAGTTTT
Source organism: Microcaldota archaeon (assembly GCA_028867435.1). Taxonomy (GTDB): domain Archaea; phylum Micrarchaeota; class Micrarchaeia; order Micrarchaeales; family CABMGC01; genus JAGWGI01. Next base: position 51,676 of record JAGWGI010000005.1, read on the forward strand.
CATCTTGCCCCCTCCTCCCTTATCTTGTCGAATACGATTCTGGGTTTTTCGATCTTGAAGGACTTCTGTAGATTTTTCAGTTCATCGAAAGGAACCACCTTCGCTCCAACAAATCCCAAAAGCTCCATTGATGCCATCGGCAGGAACGGGTAGAGCATGTTGCTTATTATTCTGCAGATATTGCAGCACACAAACAGTATCTTCATTGTCGCCTCCCTGTCCTTCTTGACCAGCTCCCAAGGCGCGCTGTTCTGGAAATACTTGTTTGCCTCGTTGCCTATCTCAAGTATCTTCACTATCGCGTCCCTGATTCTTCCCTCCTCAAAAAGCAAGTCCGCCTGCCCAACCATCTTGTATATCCCATCCATCATCTCCTTCTCTTTTGGTTCAAGTTCTGCACCATCTACAGCCCCCTCGAAGTTGCCGTGAGCAAACGTGAGGGTTCTGTGTATGAAGTTCCCAAGATTGCTCACAAGCTCGTTGTTCACCACCCTAACCAGCCCCTCTTCCGAAAGGTCGCCATCCTCGAATGTGGGTATCTCCTTTAGCAGATAATATCTGAGTCTCTCCCTCCCGTATTTATTGATCAGCATCATTGGGTCAAGCACGTTGCCTGCGGTCTTGCTCATCTTCTGTCCCTCAACAGTAACGTATCCGTGCACGAAGAGCGTTTTCGGCAGCTTTAGCCCTGCTGACATGAGCATCGCAGGCCAGTATATCGCATGGAACCTGGTTATCCCCTTGCCTATCACGTGCATTTCAGCCGGCCACCACCTGTTGAATTTAGCCTCGTCGCCTCCGAATCCGACGCCAGTCAGATAGATGCAAAGCGCATCAAACCAGACGTACATCTTCTGTGAATCATCCCCAGGCACTGGCACACCCCACCCCTTTGCCCTATTGTTGGATCTGGAGATACTGAAGTCCTCAAGCCCCTCTTTTATGAAGCCGAGCATCTCGTTTTTCCTGCTCTGCGGTAATATTTGCAGCTCGCCGCTCTCAAGCAGCTGCTCAAGCCTTTTCTGGTACTTAGAGAGCCTGAAAAAGTAATTCTCCTCCTCTACGATTTCCGGCTTGATGCCGTGCTCAGGGCAGAGCCCGTTCACCAGCTCGTCCTCTGTGTAGAACAGCTCGCATGCCACGCAGTAAATCCCGCGATATTTCTTGGTGTATATATCCCCGTTCTCGTTACACAGCTCCCAGAGCATCATCGGACCCTGCCAGTGCTCCTGCTTTATCGAGGATCTGATGAATGCGTCAAACTTGAGGCCTATGCCCTCTGCCATCTCCCTGAAGGCAGCTGAGTTCCTTTTGCACAGCTCCTCCACCCCGATTCCCAGCTTCTCTGCAGCCCTGACGTTCTTGAGGCTGTTCTCGTCCGCGCCTGTGGTCAAAAACACCTCTTCCCCTCGCATCCTCCTGTAGTTTGCAAGCGCATCTGCCTGTGCAAACTCGAGTGCATGACCTATGTGCGGAGCAGCGTTGACATAGGGTATCGCGGTTGTTATGTAGTATTTCTTGGCCCCTTCCATCTATCCTCAACTTCCTACTGAAAATCAGTTTTATCGGCAGTTCCTATTTGCACGCCATTCTTTTTATTACTTATGAAGCTAATATATATCCACAATTTCTGGGGGTATTAACGCAATGGACGCGATAGCCAACGAGGAGCTTAAAAGCAAGTTTGTTGAATTTTTCAACGCCTACTACTTGCCCCAGATTAACTCAATGTTCATAAGCTATCCAAAGAAGAGGAGCGTGACAGTTGACCTGAGGGATCTGGAGAAGTTTGATTCGGATCTGACTGCAGATTTGATAGGCAAGCCTGACGACTTTTTGCACGTAGCCAACGCGGCGCTTGCCTCAATGAACCCGAACACCGAAGCCAGGGAGCCTGTCTACTCCAGATTCATGGGCCTTGACAACGAGGGGCTGCTCATACAGGACGTGGGCTCGCAGCAGATAGGCAAGCTGCTGGTCCTCGATTCGCTGGTTGTCAAGAGGGCCGAGATAACGCCAAAGGTTTACCTGGGCGTCTACAGGTGCTCTTTTTGCGGATCTGTGGTAAAGATAAGGATTGAGAGCGACAACGTTCCTGATATCTGCCCACAGTGCAAGCGAAGATCGCTCAGGCAGTCCAACGAGGAATCAGAGTTCATAAACCTTCAGAGAATTGCGGTGCAGGACCCGCTTGAGAGGCTAAAGGGGAGCACGCCCACATGGCAGCTTGAGGTCTGGCTCGCAGACGACCTCGTGAACACCATAATCCCAGGGGACAGGGTGGAGATAACCGGAATACTTAGGATTAGGCCAAGGAAGACCTCAAGAGGCAAGGAGGACAAGACGCTCTTCACCATGTTCTTTGACAGCGTTTCGATAAAGCCCAAGCAGAAGGAGTTCGCAGAGATAGATATCACAAGGGAAGAGGAGGAGCAGATAAGGGAGATGGCAAGGGATCCAAAGATATTCGAGAAGGTGGCAATGTCTATTGCACCTTCGATATACGGCCACGAGGAGATAAAGCAATCGCTCGCCATCCAGCTCTTCGGCGGCACACCGGAGAAGAAGCTGATCGACGGCTCGCCGATAAGGAGCGACATACACATGCTGCTAATAGGCGACCCGGGCTCGGCAAAGACCAGGCTGCTGCAGGCCGTCTCGTCTATAGTTCCAAAGGGAATCTACGTTAGCGGAAAATCGACCAGCTCTGCAGGGCTTACGGCGTCAGCAGAGAGGGACGAGTTTGCGGAAGGCGGCTGGACCCTAAAGGCGGGAGCTTTGGTTTTAGGGTCTGGCGGAACAGTTTGTATTGACGAATTTGATAAGATAGGGGACGAAGACAAGTCATCGCTTCTTGAAGCGCTTGAATCGCAGACAATCAGCGTCGCTAAGGCCGGCATAGTTGCACGATTCAACGCAAGAACCAGCGTGCTTGCAGCAGCAAACCCGAAGTTCGGCAGGTTCGATCCAAACACCTATCCTGCAGAGCAGTTCGACATACCGCCAGCGCTTCTCTCCAGATTCGATCTCATCTTTCCGATAAAGGACGTGATAGACCTCGAGCAGGACAAGAAGATAGCAAAGCACATACTAATCCAGCACGAGGCCGCAGGCGCAAAGCTTGCCGACGTAAAAGAGTACGAGCAGGTCGAGGCGCCCCCTATAGCATCAGACATACTGCGCAAGTACATCGCCTATGCCAAGAAGAACGTGAGGCCAAGGCTCTCAAATGATGCCACAACAAGGATAGAGGCATACTACGTAGACCTGAGGACACTGGGCCTCAAGTCAGGTGCCACACCCATAACTCCAAGGCAGATCGAGGGGCTGATCAGGATAGCTGAGGGGAGCGCAAAGTCGAGGCTTTCCGCGATAATCGAGCTCAAGGACGCAGAGCTTGCGATAGGACTCTTCGAGTTCATGCTCAGGACCCTGGCTGTAGATAGGGGCGGAAGAAGGGATATAGATACTATAATAACCGGAATGCCCAGGGAGAAGGTCACCAAGATAAATTCGATAATCACCATAATCAAGAAGCTTGAGCAGGAGGAAGGATACGCAAAGATGACCAGGGTACTTGACGATGCGGAGAAGGAGGGAATAGATAGAGGCACCACTACAAAGTACATAAACGACCTTGAAAGGAGCGGGGACATCTACAGCCCCAAGCAAGGGATAATAAAGCTGGTCAAGCGCGACGAGGAGTAGGTGCTAAATTGCTAATAAGGATACAGACAAGGCAACTAGTCCAGATCCTTGCGCTCTTTTTGATAGTGCAGTTCGGAGGAATCCTTCTGGCCTCAACAGTCTTTTCCAGCATAACCCCCTCCCTTACAACTACTGCGCCGATAAGCACCGCGCCTGAGGCTCTATACCTCTTTGGCTTTTTGATATTTTTCGCCATAGTACTTTTGGTTGTAATAAGGTTCTATAAAGGAGAGCTGCTCTTCACACTCATTGAGGCGTATACCGTAATCGTGACCTCATTTTTCTTCTTTTCGATACTATTACAGGTTTTCTTCCCTGACCAAAGCGGCTACACGATCACAGCCGCAGCCTTGGCGCTTGGGGTGTTGCTGCTTGTGGCAAAATGGAAGAGGCCAAGGATCAGGAATGCTGTGGTTGTGATATCGAGCATTGGCTTCGGGATTGTCCTTGGGCTGTACTTCCGCTTTAATGTAGCCTTCGCCTTCTCCCTTATGGTCGCAGCCTACGACTACATCTCGGTCTTCATAACCAAGCACATGATCACTTTCGCAAAGGTGCTCTCAAGCAGGAACCTTGCCTTCCTGATAAGCGCCTCAGACATAGAGGTGGCCTCGCCGGACCAGGTGGATAAGTCTGAGAGAAAAGTGTACCAAAAGCACCTTCAGGAAGTAAAGAAGATAGACAACCCCGTAATACAGCAGATAATAAGAAGGGGCGACATACCGCTCATAGCACAGATTCAGCTCGGGGCAGGAGATCTTGGACTTCCACTCATGCTCTCAATTAGCGCCTATTCCATCTCCTTCAGCTACTTTCTTAGCATAGCGATTACCACAGGTGCGGCCATAGGGCTGCTTGCCACAATGTTCTTTTTGATGAGATACAAAACTCCGCTGCCTGCAATACCCCCGATCTTTGCCTTCATATGCATAGCCCTGGGAATAGCCCTTGCACTGACCAAGACAGTTTCGCTCTACACCTCACTTCTGCTAGTCTCATTAGGAGTGTTTCTGATCTTCGTGGCCATGTACCTGACCCTGAGGTTCATGGAGAAAAAGGGCAAGGAGACAAAACGATGAATTTACTATATAAAGGAAGAAAACCAAGTTTTGGCCATGGAAGCAAAGCAATGGCTCAGGCATCTTGATCCTTGTTACAACGCAAGGCAGGTCATGGGTCAGCTATCTACGTACAAAAGTTCCAAGCGCCAGTACGAAGAGGCTCTGGCAAAGGTCAATGTGCAATCAGATCTCCTTAAGGTATACCGCACTGCAATAGCCCAGGGGAACAGGGCCGAGGCGCGGTATAATATCGAGTTGAAAAGAATCAGGCAGACTAGGCGCCAGGATTCAATGCGAGATGGTTTCGATATCCGCGATAAAGCGATTGAGGAGATAAAAACCGACAGGGATGATTTCAGGGCAGGTCTATACAACATAATAGCCGACGAATATACGAAAATAGACCCCGCATTCAATCGAAGCAGCCCAGCCAGCTCATCAAAGATATTAAAGACGCTCTATGAGCTCAAGGAGTTAGAAGACATGGCGCACTGGAAGAAGAAAGCCAAAAGCCAACTAAACTGGATGTCGATGTATTTTGGCGCCCAAATATGCGCTGCTGCATTGCTATGTTATGACCTGTCAATGTACGCCTACAATTCAATCCACCACATTCACAGCGGAGCCGGAGGCCTTAACTCAGTAGGCATATCAGGGTTATTTTACGTCGTTACTTCAGCTGCATTTGCGTTTGAGGCATGGCTCTCAAGAGACCACAAGAGCCGTACTCGTGCAGCTACTGGCTAGAACATCCCGAATTTCTTCTTCTTAGCCTCGCTGTCCTCTTTGCCGGTTTTCTCCACTTTCACCCTGAACCTGTCAGTCACCACTACGCTGCCGCTTCCCCTGCAGCTCTTGCATACACTCTCAAATGTCTTCCCCCTTCCCTTGCACCTATCGCATGGCATAGCCATCTGAAACCTTCCGAACATCGAGCTCTGTTCGATAATCCTTCTTCCAGTCCCGTCGCATCTCTGGCATCTTATCTGCTTTGAACCGGGTTCTCCTCCGCTTCCTCTGCAGTTGCTGCACACCTTTGAGTGCTGTACTGCAAACTCCTTGTCCATGCCGCGCTCTATATCATCAAAGGAGAGCGAAAGGTTCACTCCTGTCTGTTCTTGCGCCCCGCCTGAGAAGAAGTCCCCAAACTGTCCGAAGTTCTGCCCAAAGATATCCTTGAAGAGATCCTCTGTGTTAAAGTCCCTGAAGATGTCCTCGGTGTTGTATCTTTGCCCGAACTGCTGCGGTCCGAATGAGTCATACTGCTGCCTCTTTTGCGGATCTCCAAGGACAGCATACGCCTCATTTATCTCCTTAAAGGTCGCCTCTGCAGACTTCTCCTTGTTTCTGTCAGGGTGGAATTTTAGCGCAAGATCCCTATACGCCTTCTTTATCTCGTCCTGGCTGGCAGTTTTGGATACCCCCAGCACGTGATAGTAGTCTTTTGCCATTATTTCTCTCCCTTCTCTTCAGGTGCGCCTGCATCAGCACTTGAATCTGCAGGACCCTGCCCATCTTGTCCATCCTGTCCTGTCTGCTGCCCTGAATTTCCAGACTGTTTGTACATCTCTGCACCCATCGCCTGGAGGTTCTGGTTGAGCGAGTCGAACTTCTGCGCCATCAGCTCCTTGTCCTCCTTCTGTATCGCCTCCTTAACCTCGCTTATGGCTTTCTCCACTCCTTCCTTTGCAGATGCCGAGACCTTGCTTCCGTTCTCCTTGAGCTGCTTTTCAGCAATGTACACAAGCGATTCGATGTTGTTCTTGAGCTCTACGTACTCGCGTATCTTCTTGTCCTCCTCTGCGGCCTCTTCTGCTTCCTTTGTCTTTTTCTCTATCTCCTCCTTGCTCATCTTGTGGGGCGCAACAACCTGCATCCCCTGCTCCTTCCCTGTAGCCTTATCCTTGGCGGTAACATGCAGTATCCCGTTTGCGTCTATGTCAAATGAGACCTCTATCTGTGGAACTCCTCTTGGCGCCGGAGGTATGCCTGTTAGCATGAACCTGCCGAGCTCTATGTTATCCTTGGACATCGCCCTCTCACCTTGCAGTATGTGTATGTCCACCGTAGTCTGGGAATCGTCCGCAGTGCTGAACACTTGGCCCTTCTTGATTGGTATTGTCGTGTTCTTTTCTATCAGCTTGGTCATCACTCCCCCGAGGGTCTCAATCCCAAGCGAGAGCGGCGTAACATCAAGCAGCACGATGTCCTTCACCTCTCCAGTCAGCACTCCGGCTTGTATCGCCGCGCCGAAAGCCACGGCCTCCATTGGGTCAACCCCTCTCTCTATCTTCTTCCCAAGAAGCTGTTCCACGTACCTCTGTACTATTGGCATCCTGGTAGGGCCACCCACGAGTATCACTTTCTCTATGTCCTTTGGCTCGAGCTTTGCGTCCTTTAGCGCGTTGACCACAGGCTTTGTCGTCTTTTCGACTATCGGCATAACTATCTCCTCAAGCTTTGCGCGCGTGAAGGAGTATGTGAAGTGCACCGGCGCATTTCCCGGCCCCATCCCAAGGAACGGCAGGTTTATGTCGCTATTTATGGTGGTGGAGAGCTCGATCTTCGCCCTCTCCCCTGCCTCTCTTATCCTCTGCATGGCCTGCTTGTCCTTAGATATATCTATTCCCTGGCTCTTCTTCACTTCAGATAGAAGGAAATCCGCTATCGCATTGTCCATGTCTGTGCCTCCCAGCTGCGTATCGCCGTTGGTTGACTTTACCTCGAAGACCCCGTTACCGAACTCCATCACGGTCACGTCAAGCGTTCCGCCCCCGAAGTCGTACACCAGTATCTTCATGTCTTTTCCGTGCTTGTCGATTCCATATGCAAGGCTGGCAGCCGTAGGCTCATTGACAAGCCTCACAACCTCAAGCCCTGCTATCTGGCCTGCGTCCTTTGTTGCCTGCCTTTGGTTGTCGTTGAAGTATGCCGGAACCGTTATCACAGCTTTGGTTATGCTCTCCCCAAGGAACGCCTCAGCGTCCTCCTTTATTTTCTGCAGCAGCATCGCGGAAAGCTCCTGAGGCGTGTACTCCTTGCCATATATATTGTACTTGTAGTCTGTCCCCATCTTCCTCTTGAATGCGTTGACTGTCCCTTCCGCATTCGCAACAGCCTGCCTCTTTGCAGGTTCCCCCATGAGCCTCTGTCCGTCCTTTGTGAACGCCACATAGCTTGGGAACGACTTCCCATAAAGCGAAGTGCCCTCGCTGCTCGGTATCAAAACCGGCCTTCCCCCTTCAAGTACTGCCGCAGCAGAATTCGAGGTTCCTAAATCTATTCCAATTATTTTTGCCATCTAACTCACCTATCTCATTTGCCCACATCAGCATTGCCTTTTGAGACAATCACCGAAGCAGGGCGTATCAGCATGCCATTTAGCACGTATCCGCTCCTGACCACCTCTAGTATCGTGCCCTCAGCCCTATCGCTTTCCCTCGCGACAACAACCTCATGCTTGTAGGGGTCCGAGATCCCATTCGCATCAAGCTTTTGCAGACCCTCGCTTTTAAGAGCGTCAAGCAGGTTCGTGTATACCATCTCAATTCCCTTTGCACTCTCCATTGCATTCCCATTAATCGCACTTATTGCCAGTTCAAATTCATCAAGCGTGGGCAGCATTTTTTTCATGACCTCTGCCTTGCCCAGGCTTTTTGCAGTATCGATTTCCCTTGCCGTGCGTTTCTTGTAATTATCGAATTCAGCGGCAAGCCTGAGCAATCTGTCCCTGAGTTCACCAGCCTCATCAGCCGCACTCGGCTCCTGGCCTGCGTCCTCTAACTCATCATTTGCCGGGCTTTGTTCCTTTTCGTTCTTGTTTTCTTC
>JAGWGI010000043.1 GCA_028867435.1 Microcaldota archaeon
GCGGCTAAAGGATATTGCTTACAATATATACCGACACATGAAGAGAAATGGCAACGCGTTATTTGTTTCGGCTATAAATTTTCTTCACATTCTCATATTTGGATCTATATCGTCGAAGATTTTATGAGGGGATTTCTACAAGACCCTAGATAATCTAAATTCTCTGATAGTTCACCGGCAATTTTGTCCAGATGGTCTCCTAGGAAATTTGGAAGCAGTTCCTTCAATCTTTTCATGCCGGCTGCTTTGTTTTCTTCACTCTGTTCGTATATTCTTAGTGCAACGATTGCCTGCAGCACACGGTTCAGGAAGTTTGGGTTCTTTCTGGATAGGAACGCTACATATTCTGCCTGCGCATTCTCTCCAGATACGGTTGTAGTGAAGCTGTCCACTCTCATTGAGCAGTAGGCTGTAAGAAAATCAGATGTTGTGAACTTCCTGTCAAACATACCATTGTCTGGGGAGAGGACATTCTCCTTAAGTTCCTGAAAGGATTTGAAAACATCCGGAAGCAGCACATATTTTTCGTAGGCTTTTTCATCATCAATATATATCGGCGGGTTTGGCTCCACCTTTAGAGGTTTTATCCCGGGAACAAGACCAGGCCAATAAAGCCATCTTACAAGCACTATGTCTGCAAACAACAGCGGCTCCCTGATGTAAGACACATGATAACGCTGTACTATGTCATAGCGCATATGATCCATTATTTCGAGGATCGACCTCAGAGCATCTATCTTATTTTGCTTGGATAGGAACGGATATGCCTCCCCAACTGCGTTATATATGGGCGTCACAACTCCTTCGTGGGGGCCGCCGATTGAATCCATGGATACGCCAAGGGGTTCCGGATACTCCATCCTCATTCTTTTCTGATACGTCTGGAAAATCAGGCTGATTGCCTTGTCAGGTGTATTTCTGAGTGCGTCAAGTAAGGGCTTGTGCGTCTCCAAAGAGCCCATTTTTGCATCGTACAATTTGTCCACTATCTTTTCGGCTACTTTGTCTGCCCGGCACTTATGGTTAGAATCTGACATATCATACGATGGAAGGTTGGTTTTCAGCTTTTATATAGCTGATTATATATACGTTTATTGCCCACGGTAGTTGATGATCGAATGGTTATGGGTTCCCTGCCAGAGGATGTTGATCTTGCTGTTGTAGGTGGCGGAGTGGGAGGATACGTTGCGGCGATAAGGGCTGCGCAGCTTGGCCTTAATGTGACGATAGTGGAGAAGGACAAGATGGGAGGGCACTGCCTCAACTATGCATGCATACCATCAAAGACCATGATAAAGGTCGCGGACATATTCTACGAGACCCAGCACTCCCAGAAGTTCGGGATAAACGTGCAGGGAGCGAGCATAAACGCAAATGAGATGCTGAATTGGAGAATGGATGTTTCCGCGAAGCTTGAGAGGGGCGTGGAGTTCCTGTGCAAGCAGAACCAGATAGAGATCGTAAAGGCCACAGCGACATTTCTCAGCTCAAACACCCTTCAGCTAACCAACGGAACCTCGCTGGATTTCAAGAAGGCACTAATAGCCACAGGGTCGGAACCCGTAGTGCTGAAGGGATTTGAATTTGGCGGCAACGTCATAGACTACAAGCGGGCGCTCATGCTTGAGAGCATTCCAAAATCAATGGCAATAGTCGGCGCGGGTTATGTTGCGGTTGAAATAGGCACGCTGTACGCTAAGCTGGGGTCAAAGGTCTCGATAATCGCGCGCTCTGACGTGCTCTCCAGATTTGACAGGGATGCAGTTGAGCTGGTAAAGAAAAAGCTGCAGGAGCTGGGGGCAAAGGTGTACACTAATGCTACTCCAGCTTCCCATGACGCCTCTTCAGTGACTCTTAACAGCGGCGAGAAGATTGGCGCAGAAGTGATAGTTGTCGCAATCGGCCTAGTACCCTACACCGGCTCGCTGGTTCTTGAAAACACGAAAGTAAAGCTTGATAAGAAGGGGTTTGTACAGGTGGATAGTTCCATGCGTACTGCAGACCCTAGCATACTCGCCCTTGGGGATGTGGTTGGGGAGCCTATGCTTGCGCACAAGGCGATGCGCCAGGGGGTGATTGCCGGGGAGGTTGCAGCAGGGCAGAATTCCTCTTATGACAACATGGTTGTACCTGCGGTTATTTTCTCTGACCCTGAGATAGCGATTGCAGGAGTGATAGAAGGTGAGGGGATAAGCGTTACGAAGTTCCCTCTGAGCGCGCTTGGACGCGCAATAGCACTTGATACGACGAACGGCTTTGTAAAGATAGCATACGACAAAGACCAGATGGTAAAGGGGGTGGAGATCGTAAGCGACGAGGCAAGCTCCATGATCTCCGAGGCTGCTCTTGCGATAGAGATGGGGGCAACCCTTGAGGACATTGCCGCAACAATACATCCGCACCCCACATACAGCGAGGCAGTGATGGAAGCAGCAGAGGGAGCGCTTGGGATGCCGATACACTTCTTTGTACCCAAAAAAAGCAGTGAGTAAATGGACTACGACAAGGATTTCGAGGAGGGGTACACGGCGTCATCCCTTGGCAACATCCATTACATGCGGCACAGATCTGAGGGGAAGAAACTTATTTTTCTGCACGGCCTTGGCGGGACCACAAAGGCATGGGCCAGGCTTATGAGGTTTATGCCTGAAGATCTTGACATATCGCTGCTAGACATGCTGGGCCATGGAAAATCGGCTGCTCCGGAGGACATAAACTACACGATAAGCGAGCAGGTCCAGGTGCTACAGGAGTTCGTCTCGGATCAGAACAACGGAAGCAGCTGCATAGTCGGACACTCTTACGGAGGGTGGGTAGCTGCATATTACGCATCGTATCCATATCCCTCTAGCAGTTTCGTGCTCGAAGACTGCGCAGGGCTCGCAGGAAATCTGCGCCCAGATCTGGACGAGCAGGGAAGGGAGGAAAAGATGGAGCGCCTAGTGCAGACCCTGCTTATGCTCGGCAACAAGGAGTACGTCATGCGCAGCATAATAGATGCGTCACTCAAGGAGCAGCTTACCGTGGAGGTGCTCTCACGCATCAAGAAACCAACGCTCATAGTATGGGGCAGCAGGGACGATACGGTAAACCCAGAGTACGCTAGCATTTTCAACAGGGAGATAAAGGGGAGCAGGGTTGAGATTGTGGAAGGGGCCTCGCATGAGCCGCACTACACCAATGCACAGGAATTTGCGCAGAAAATTATCGGATTTATAGGTGAGAATTAGCTATGACCTCCTCCCCGCACTAAAGTGCGGGGTTTCCATCTAGAAGAATTTGGAGAGCCGCGCCTGCATCGCTTCAATCTTCTGATATCTATCAAGCGACTGGTTCTTCACGTAATTCTTTGTTGTTTCAAAATCGACGTCGCCCACGCT
>JAGWGI010000044.1 GCA_028867435.1 Microcaldota archaeon
TCACAGGTATCATGCAGAGGTCAATAAACCTCTTATACTTCGACTCCCTCATATTGTTGGTCATGGTGGTCAGCCTTGACCAAAAATCGAACCGAAGGTGTAAAATCCTTCGGTTCACACTAGTATCCGAGGATTTCTACAAGACCCTAACTAGTCCAAAATACACAAAATGGCCCAACTGTGATCCTACGGTTTGATAGCTTGTGGCGCCAATTTGTTCTGTCAAATCGTGAATTCCAATAAACTTCCGAGATTTTGACAAAATAAGCAGCAAAGAAGTGCGAGGTCCTGGTTCTTGATTTGGAAATTCCCTAAGATAACCTTTAGCGCTTATCGTCTCTAGACTAACCTTCTTTTGGTTATTCTTATTTGGAAGTTGTCTTACTCTAGATCCGGAAAGCTCGCTTCCTGAGAAACCACGTCCACCGTCCCCTGCAAATCCTCCATCCCCCGCCAGTGGCATGCTAATCAGATTCAATCTTTTTTCCCACTTTATAATGCTTGCTCATTGATTGTTTTTAATCGAAAGACACCCCAGCGAAGAAAAATTGGAAATACTAAGTATTTGCTAGAAAAACCAGCCTATTCTAAGACTATTATCTCCCCTTCAGTTATGTTCTTGAAGTGCCTATCGAAGGTGACAAGCTTCTCGTCATTTGTTATGGCCACTGCCGCAATCAGTATGTCAAATTCGTCAATCATTTTACCGGAATTGCTCAGCCTAACATATATCTTTGACGCAATCTCTACTGCAATATCGCTAAGCTGGTAGACCTTCATGTTTGCAATGTATCCATTGATTATCGATGCATCCACAAACTTCCTGCCCTTAAGCAGCTCGTATTTATTCAGTATCGATATCGAGGCTACCTCATCTTTAAATGATCCAATTGCTTTTATCGCGGCCTTGTTGCCGTTCATTGCAGAAACCAGTATATTGGTATCGAAAAGTGCCACTCTAAAACCTAGATTTTCCAAAATTTCCCCGGCTTTCATCAATCTCCTTCATCCATGCTCTCGCTGTTTTGTTATCTATTGTTCCGAAGAACTTTTCCAAACTCCTAGTTCCCTTTCCTTTGCGGTTTTTGGAGCTGGCTAATAGTGCTCCTATGACTTTTGTAAATGACCTGCCCTCTTTGATCTCTTTGAGCTCATCATATACCTCATCTGAAATCGAGATTATTCGCACCATACTATCAACTATATATGTATATATACATATAAAAATCTTCTGAAAAATTTCTGGTCTATCATAGCTATTCGGCAACATTTTGAAACGATCCTCAGCGTTTTTCTCCCTTCTCCTCTGTGCCTGCGATCCACATCTTGGCATTCGAGTAGACTGAAAAATCGGCTGTTCCTGTTGCAGGCCTGAGTGCATTTCTTATCACAGGTTCGAGCTTTGTCATAAGCTCCTCGTCGCCTCCTGCGACAACAATGGTCTCTACCACTCTTTTACATTTCTTGAACTTGTTTCTAACAAACTCATGTCCGAATCCGTTATGCTTTTGTCTTCTTTGCTTCTCCTCACGAACGCAAGAATCAGAGGATTTTCCTGCTTTGAATTTATCAGCTTAGCCTGCTTGAGTATCTCCTTGTTTCCCTGCCTGAATTTATCAATGTATTTCTTAGGTGCGATAACGACGCCATAATTTATATTGCTCATGGCATTACCACTCTCTAGGATCTGGAAAATTTTCATATATTTTCTGCTTTCTCTTCGCCGCATCCCTCACGTATCCGCTAGTGTCCTTGAGCGCGGTTGCAAGATTCTCCTCGTTTAGGTTCTGAAACTCCACAACATATGCTCGCGTGGAGAAGTTCTTGCTTTGCAAGGCGTGCGCGACCTGGGTGTTGCTGAGCTGCTGGTATCTCACTGTTGAGACCTGCACAATCTGGCTAACGTCATCAATTCCTAGGTATACGCATCCCTTGGGCAACTGCTGGTACCTTACAAGGCTCTCTCTGCTTCCGTCGAACTGGTCCTCCATTCCCTCATACATCTGCTTTATGCTCAGCTTTTGGTACCTGAACGCTGCAGCCCGTATCTGTGGGTAGTGGCTGTATACAGACTGCTTTATTGTATCCTGGTTCAGCCTGAAGTGGGAGAGGAGTTCAACCGCAGTGAATGGTCCAAGACTGTGTATTGGGCAGTCAGGCACGTACTTTTCTGCTAGATTAAAGAAAACATCAGACCTAAATACCCACTCAAGCACCTTATCTCCTTCCATCAGTTCGGTCTGCTCTTTTGTGAAGAGCTGGTGCTGGAAGGTGGTCACCCTTACAACTTTTCTCGAATCCAGCATCGCCTGCTGAACGCTTTCCTTGTCCAGTCTCTGGAACCTTGCAGCCGCGTTTGCAACCTCTAGCGCTTCGTCAGTCACGGCAAGCAACATAAGCGAGGAAGTAAGCCTCTGATGGGTCACTACTGCCTCTCTTTCCTTTGGGAACGGACCTTTGAGTATATCCTTCATCTCCCTTGTTCTTAGCTTGTTTGTCCTTACCTGCTCAATTAGCCTGCTCTCACAGCTTTGTTTAAATTGCATACAACCATGATTTACCTGCTTGTTTATAAGCATTATTCATGATTCGTATGGCAGGGGTTAAGCGTGACTTAGGCGCGCCGAGAGCTTTAATGGCATAATCTTGTCTTCTTCAACGTCGCGTATCAGCCCAAGCAGTTGGACTTCAAGCGACTTAGACCTTACCTCATAGTACGAATTGCTGGTCTTGGCCCTCTCTTCCTGAACTCTTTTTAAGAGGTGGTCTAACTCTCCAAGAGCCTCTCGCTTGTCCATCTTTCCGTGGTAATATGCCTTGACCGTTTCGTTCTTTGTGTTGTGAAGTTCCCCAATTTTTTCGGGCATCGCAGACGTTTTCATTCTCCCACAGTAATATTATGTCTTTGGAATATATATGTGTGAATCATTGAACGTATAACATGTTGATTTCTCATCCTCGCAACCTAGCACCGCAATAAGTCAATAGTTTGCGGTGCGCTGTTGTATTGGTGAAGAAATGAACATAGCAATAGACCTTGGAAAATGGAAAAGTTACGTCGTAATGGAGGAGAATGGCAG
>JAGWGI010000023.1 GCA_028867435.1 Microcaldota archaeon
TTATCGCACTCTTTTGCAAGTTTGCGCAGGAGGGGTTCATCCTCTTCCAACATTCTGATCGTCGAATAATGTTGGACGGAAAGTAGTATCAATCTTTCTACTAAAACAGTATTAGTGGAATGTCCAATTACTTTATTGGACTGCTATAAGTTACTTATAATGGTGAAATTCCTCGGAAAAAAGCCCGGCATAGAAGAGATTAGAAGCGTAGCGGAACGGGTGCATGCGGTTCAGCTCGCCCTTCTTGTAAACGGAGACTATGACCTTGTCTTCTACGTTTTTGTAAAAAAGGAAAGTGCAGATGAGATTCCAAAGACGATAATAGGCCTTAGGGTAGGAGAATTGGAGAGATACAAATCCAGATGGTATGCAGCGCCGTTTTATGAGCACCACGGCTTTGTCCCAATCAGAAACGAGTTCATAGATGACATAAAAGAAGAACTCAAAAAGCGGGAATATGCCCTCTTAAGGGAGGTAAACAAAAACGGCGCAGTAGACTTTGCAGAGATAGACAGAAAGTACGGCCTTGAACGCATGCACTCAGGTTATGTCTATTCCACGCTAAAGGAGAAGGGAGTGATAATACGTGCGACAATTTCTATGCAAAAATTGCCGATCAAGTACATAGGGATACTGCAACAAGAGATTATTGACGAGTCTGAGTTCAGAAAAAGGTGGGAGCTGCAGCTTTGGCAGATAATAGAGGATGCAGGCACTCCGACCAATAAATATGTCCTTGGTGGGGATATAGAGAATCCGCACGGCACAATTCTGTTCGCCCCTGTTTTCAGCAACGGAGGACTTGATGTGATGGTGGAAAAGATTAGAAAGCAAAATTCTGGGATAGAAATACGGCAGATGATAGTGACCAGCATACTTCTCGGTTCGCTATGCTACAGGAAGTTTGATGTAAAATACTCTAGGCAGTATGCAATACTTGTAAATACCTACGGGGCAAAGCCCGAAAGGCTTGCAGGCTACCACATGACAGGCAGAGGCAAGGAAGATAAAGGCTTCTCCTGACTGCCTCTACCCACTTTCTCCGCTCTGGTACTCTGTCCTGCTTAGTTGGTGAACCCACTTGTGCCCATATGTCCAGGCCATCTGCCCAACAGACCATAGTGGATCAGACCTGTTTACCTTCTTCATGCTATCACGTTCTTCACTTAAAAAATCGCTGCAAAACCTTTTATACCTATTCTTCACATTGCCATTTTGACGTATTATCTGCCGTCAATTCGTGAGTGCCGCAATGTTTTGCGATTTTGGGAAGTGCTCTAGAGAGAAGATAAATCCCCAGCATGGGAGCGATAATATTATATATGCCACTTGGTTCAGTAATAGGTACATGGGCCCGTAGCTCAGCTTGGATAGAGCGGCGCCGTCCTAAGGCGAAGGTCACGGGTTCAAAAAGCATTTTGAAAATCCCGTCGGGCCCGTGGTGTTTACATGGCAGGCAAGAAATCAAGCGAACCGCAGATTGTTGTCAGGCCCATAGGCGGGCTTGGAGGGCTTGACGGGATACACGTCGCCCTGATTGTCCTTGTCGTAATGCTCATCGCACTTCTGTTGACAATCTCGTATTCAAAGCCGCAGGTGATAATACGCAATTCCACCTCTAGCGCTCTAAATTGTACATACGCCTACAACGGCTCGTGCTCAACTCCAATACACAACTACAGCTCTGCAGCAATGAGAGTCAAACAGATACTCGCCTCATATGAGTACGTGAACAACTCGCTCTTTGTGCTTGCCTATTACTCAGACGTGAAAAACATGAGCCTGCAGTACCTTCCACAAAGCAGGGAGTGGTTGGCAGTTGTGCCTGTGCACAACCCATCAAATGGGAACCTTACATACGCCTCATTTGCGCTCTATGACCCCAACCTCTCGCTCGTACGCTCCTATGTACAGTCGGCGCAGCCCTCCAAGGTGCTTGGCAACTACGTTGTCTCGAAGGGCGTTGTTGCTGTGGCCGGCAAGTTCGCATGCAGCCAGAAGGTTCCAATCCAGCAATTCTGGTTCATGGATCCCTATGCTCCCGGGTCTATCTCAAGCCTTGGCAACCTCACCTCGCTTGAACTCAAGTACGGCAGCAAGCTGAACGTATCGATAAAGATACTAAACGGTCCCGCTACCACGCAGGTTCTGGACAGGTTCGGGTCCAACGCAACAGCACTTGGCAGCTACGTCTACTGCGCTGCAAAGCAGCAGAACTTCAGCAGGTTCGCCTCCTCCCTTGAATCGATATACTCTAACGCATACATCTCCCCATCGCTGCTCAGCCAGATAGCAAGTAGCTCGCATCTTGATATTGGCAGCATGCAGTCCTGCATCTCTGGCACAAGCCAGGCCTTCAGCGACCAGGCGCTGCTTGCCAAGTTCTACAACATAACCCAGACTGACGTCGTGCTTACTGATTGCATGTACATATCGCAGCCGCAGACCGCTATCAGCGCGATATGCTACGCTAACAGCACACTTTGCTAAAGGATTTGATGAGGCACATCATAGTAGGAGTAGACCCGGGCAAGACCGCAGCAGTAGCGTGCCTTGAAATGAATGGAAGGCCGTTATCCATAGAGTGCGCCAGGTTCGTGGGTTTTGATTGGTTCGTCGAAAGGATAAGGTTCGCAGGAACCCCCGTCATAATCGCAAGCGACAAGAAGAACTCCACTGCGACGATAGGCCGCATAGCAGCGGCGTTTGGCTCAAGGGTCTATGCTCCTGAGCAGGACATAAGCGTCAAGAAGAAAGACGAGTCCGTAAGGGGGACGAAGACAAGGAACCTACATGAGCGCGATGCGCTCGCTGCAGCGCTCTGTGCATACAACGCGTATTCAAACAAGTTCAAGCAGGCTGAGAAGCTTGGCAGGGAGAAGGGCTTTTTGGACATAGATGAGCTAAAGGCAAGAATAGTAAAGAAGTATTCAGTGCACGAGACAATCACAGAGAAGCAAATGAGCAGAAGGGCATAAATAACATTCGCAATTATATTAAGTATTGGAAATATTGGGGGTTAAATGGCACGAAACTACCTTTTCACTTCAGAATCGGTTACAGAAGGGCACCCGGACAAGATATGCGACCAGATCTCGGATGCGATACTCGATGAGTTCATAAAGCAAGATCCCGAGTCCAGGGTTGCTGTGGAATGCCTCACTACTACCGGCCTTATTGTAGTTGCCGGAGAAGTCACAACGCATGCCACAGTGGACGTGCAGGATGTTGTCAGAAAGACGCTCAAGGAGATAGGGTACACAGACCCTGCATACGGGTTCGACGCAGACGCATGCAGTGTACTTGTCTCCTTGCATTCGCAAAGTCCAGACATCTCCCTGGGGGTCACGGCTTCAGATAACAAGGAACAGGGAGCTGGGGATCAGGGGCTGATGTTCGGATATGCATCTAGCGAGACCGAGGAGCTCATGCCCATGCCCATAACCCTGGCGCACAAGCTTACAAGTAGGCTGGCCGAGGCGCGCAAGAAGGGAGAACTGATATGGGCAAGGCCTGACGGGAAGTCCCAGGTGACTGTGGAGTACGAAGAGGGCAAGCCGAAGAGGATAGATGCGATTGTGATCTCCTCCCATCACTCCCCTGACGTCGAGAACGAGCAGATAAGAAAGGAGATACTTGAGAAGGTAATAAAGCCCGTGTGCGGCAAGATGTGGAGCGATGACATAAAGGTGTATGTCAACCCCACCGGAAGGTTCGTGATAGGGGGTCCGCCAGGGGACACAGGCCTTACCGGTAGGAAAATAATAGTTGATACATATGGCGGGATGGGGAGGCACGGGGGCGGAGCGTTCTCAGGAAAGGATCCATCAAAGGTCGACAGGTCGGCATGCTACATGTGCAGGTACATAGCAAAGAACGTTGTAGCTGCAGGGCTTGCCGAGAAGTGCGAAGTGCAGGTCGCATACG
Source organism: Microcaldota archaeon (assembly GCA_028867435.1). Classification (GTDB taxonomy): domain Archaea; phylum Micrarchaeota; class Micrarchaeia; order Micrarchaeales; family CABMGC01; genus JAGWGI01. The sequence continues at coordinate 3,928 of JAGWGI010000023.1, forward strand.
CGATAGGCATGGCAAATCCTGTCTCGCTGATGGTGCACACATTTGGCACTGGCAAGATCCCAGAGGAGCAGATAGAACAGCTGATAGCAAAGCACTTTGACATGAGGCCTGCCGCCATAATAACGCATCTTAGGCTCAAGAGGCCCATATACAGGAAGACTGCAGCCTACGGGCATTTCGGGAGAGATGAGCCAGAGTTCACATGGGAGATGACAGACAAGGCCGCAGAGATGAGAAAGGACGCAGGCCTTTGAATTTTCCAAATGCGATAATTTAAATAATGCGAATGCAGATATGTCCTTATCGGAAGTTAATGCTCGGTGGAAAAATGGCGGAAAACATGCAAGAAATGCAAGGGAGAGAAAGCAATATGCCTGAAAATGTGGTCTATGTCGGCAAGAAGCCAGCAATGAACTATGTGCTGGCGGTTGTGACGCAGTTCAACAACGGCGCAAAGTCGGTTACCATAAAGGCAAGGGGCAACACGATCGGAAGGGCAGTTGATGTTGCCGAGATTGCAAGGAACAGGTTTGTGATGGACACAAAGGTCAACAACATCTCCATAAGCTCAGAGGAGATAACCAACGAGGATGGCACAAAGTCAAAGGTAAGCGCAATACAGATAGTTCTTGCAAAGTAATCCTGTTCTCATCGCTTTGATCGGTTGTTTTCATGAAGGCTGTAATACTAGCTGGCGGATACGGCAAGCGGCTCAGGCCGCTCACTGACACCACTCCAAAGCCGCTGCTTATCGTGGGGGGCAAGCCGATTCTCGAATGGCAGATTCTCTGGCTTAGGCAATATGGCGTAGACTCTTTTGTGGTCACAGCATCTTACCTTGCCGAGAAGATAACCCAGTACCTTGGCGATGGGGAGAAGTGGGGGATAGAGTCCAAGGTGGTCGTAGAAGAGGAGCCACTTGGCAGGGGAGGGGCACTTAAGAACGTGGAAAAGCTCCTTGAGGGCGAGAAAGAATTCATAATGACAAACGGGGACGTGATAACCAACCTTGACGTAAGCAAACTTACACTTGGTGGCTACGTGGCATCGCTTGCACTAACTCCCCTGCAGAGTCCATACGGTATAATCAACGTGGATGGTAGCAAGGTCACCAGCTTTGTGGAAAAGCCGACGCTCAAGGACTACTGGATAAACGCCGGGGTCTACAGGATGACCCCTAAGATATTCGAGTACCTGCCAAGAAAGGGGGACATAGAGGACACAGCATTCCAGGAGCTTGTCAAGAAGGATCTGCTTGGAGGCTTCAAGTTCGATGGCTGCTACTGGCGCTCTACCGATTCGATAAAGGACATGGAGGAAGTGAACAGGGACCTTTCCGAAAAGAAGGTGTTCTGAGCCTATTTTCTGCCCTTAGCCCTAAGTATCTCAGTAGAACTTATTACCCCCACGCAGAGCATGTCCTCCAGATTGTTGACTACCGGAAGCCTTGCTAGCCTGTGCCTTATCATTATCTTTGCCGCGTCCTCTATGCTCGAGCCCGCCTCGATGAAATACAGGTTGTGCGGCATGATCCTATCTATTTGCGTTGCGGCAGGATCCCTGCCCTTTTGCACTGCTCGTTGTATGTCGCCCTTGGAGATTGCGCCTATCAGCCTTCCACCGTAGATTATCGGCACTATCCTAACTCCGCTACGTTCCATCAGCTTGAGCACTGCGTCTAGCTTTGCACTCCTTGCCACAGCCACCATATGCGTCTGCATAACTGAGCCAACGTCGACCATTGCACCTAGAGGGGATTCGAATCAAAGCCTTTTAATCTTTTCTGACCCTATCCTATTAGGTTGTTTCCTTGCTCAGGACCCACTACGTTGCGCAGCTAAAGCCAGAGATGGAAAACAGGCGCGTCAAGATAGCAGGCTGGCTGCACGAGGTTAGAAACATAGGCAAGATCTCATTCATGCAGGTCCGAGACCACACCGGCATAGCGCAGGTGACTGCAAAACTAGGCGATGTCGGAGAGGAGATAATAAAGAGCACCTCCATGCCAAAGGAGAGCGTAATAGCGGTAACTGGAATAGTAAAGAGGAACCCACAGTCAAAGTCCGGCTTTGAGATAATACCTGAGAAGATACTCAACCTCAATCCCCTGGAGGATCGCATACCGTTCGATGTCACCAGCAAGGTTCCTGCAGAGCTGGACGTCAGGCTAAATTACAGGCACATCGATCTGCGAAGGCTCGAGACAACCTCGGTGTTCAACATAGAGTCCACAGTGCTAAGCACGTTTAGGGGCATACTCTTAAAGCAAAAGTTCCAGGAGATGCGCACCCCAACAATAGTCGATGAGGCTACAGAGGGGGGCGCAGAGCTCTTTGGCGTCAAGTACTTCGAGAAGACTGTCTACTTGGCGCAGTCCCCGCAGCTCTACAAGCAGCTGGCGGTGATAGGCGGGATGGACAAGGTCTTCATGGTGCTCCCAGTATTTCGGGCGGAGAAGTTCGACACCCCATTCCACCTAAACGAGGCCACGCAGATGGATATCGAGATGGGCTTTGCAGACCACAACGATGCGATAAAGGTGCTGGTCAAGGTGGCATCCGGAATCGAGGCCGAGGTTATCAAGAAGAACGCGCCAGACCTAGAGAGGCTCGGGCACAAGCTTGAGAAGAGCAAGCCTGTGGTGGTGACATACAAGAAGGCGCTGCAGAGGCTTAATGAAAACGATCACAAGCTCGAATTCGGAAACGATTTCTCAAGGGAGCACGAGACCGCGCTGAGCGAGCTCTACGGCGACATGCTAGTGGTGAAGGAGTACCCAACAGCGATACGCGCATTCTATAGCATGCCAAACAAGAAGGACCCTGAGATTTCAAATAGTTACGATCTGCTCTACAAGGGCCTTGAAATTTCCAGCGGGGCGCAGAGGATTCACATCTCCAAGCTTTTGGAGGAGCAGATGCTAAAGAGGGGAATGAATCCAAAGAACTTCGAGTTCTACCTCACAGCATTCAAGCAGGGGGCGCCTCCGCATGCGGGATGGAGCATCGGGCTTGAGCGCTTTGTAATGAAACTCTCAGGCATGCAGAACATCAGGGAGGCCTCGATGTTCCCAAGGGATCGCAACAGGGTGATTCCTTAGCCAACTTTTCACCGTGGATTTTATGAAGCCTATTGCGATATCAGCGCTTGCAATGATCCTGCTTGTAGGGATTGTCAGCGCAGGCACAGTCACGATAACCGGGATATGCAGAAATAATCTGCTGCCAGGAAATGTGCTTAACTTCACGCTGCTCAACACAGGGAACGACACTGCGCAGAATCTGATCCTCTCCCCGGTGCTATCTGGCGCGCACCCACAGAACCTAACCTATCCAATACCCTCACTGCCTCCATATGTCAATGTAACGACGCTCATAAAAGTGGTTAACATCACCAGAAACGGGAGTTTCCCTGACGCGCTCATACTGTCCTACCAGCAGGGCACCTCCACATTCCAGACTATCTTCCCTTGCATAGTGGACATTGGCATTGGTACCTCATCACAGCTTTATCTCTCAACCAACACTCTTGCTTCCAAAGGAATTGTCCTAATCAATGTAAGCGTGGTCAATGGTGGTGCAGGAGAGCTTGATGCAAACGTCTCCGAATTTCTTCCGCCCCAGTTTTCTCCTACATCTCCAAGCTCATATATCGTGGATCTTGGTCCTTATGCGACCAAGAACCTACTCTTCACTGCACAATACCCGAGTGCAAGCGCATCCTACACTGGTGCGATAGGGGCGCAGTACTTTATTGACAATGTAAGCTATGCAAGAATGGCTCCGATTTCCATAGTGGCATCACAGCCAGTTGAGAAAGGTGGCACGGGCTATGCGATATTGCTCGTAGCGGCATTGGCAATAATTATCATTGGGCTGATAGGAAGATCTGCTCTCAAGAAAAAGGCGAGGCATCGCAGGGAAAGTAAGCGGCAGGATTAACCCTTCTTGTTCTCAACAAAGTAGTCTCCAAGGAACATGTACCTGGTGTTGGTCTTTTTCATTGTCTTTATAGCGTCCTGCGGTGTCATCACTATCGGCTGTCCGTGTATGTTAAAGCTGGTGTTGAGTATTACCCCGTATCCATTCTTCTTCCTAACGCGCTTCATCACATCCGAATACGCCTTGTTCTCATTCCTTACTATCTGTGGCCTTGCAGTTGCGTCTATATGCATCACAGATCTCATTACTTCCTTCTTGCTCTCCCTGACCTTGTAGACCATGGTCATGAACTTACCTGAGCCCTTTAGGTTCTCAAGCAGGGACTTTGCGTCTTCCTCAAGCATTGCAGGGGCGAAAGGCTGGTACCATTCCCTCTGCTTTACATAGATATTGAGCTTCTCCTTTACATCTTCAGAGCCTGCGTTGGCAAGCACGCTCCTGTTGCCAAGCGCCCTTGGCCCGAACTCCATGCGCCCCTGGAACCAGAAAAGGTAGTTGTTCTTGCTTATCAGATCCCCTGCGTGCGCGCTCTTGTCATTGTCTTGTTCGAAGTAGAGGCTCTTCTCCTTTTTTAGAGCATCTCGGATTTCCCCATCGGAATATTCTGGTCCAAGGTAGGCGTCATCAAACCTGTAGGACGTGGTGCCATTTAGCTCGTAACCTGCATACATTGCAGCTCCTGCTGCAAGCCCACCATCTCCCATGTGCGGAAAGATGAACCAGTCCTTGAGCTTTTTTATATCCTTTATCTTCATGTTCGCCTTGACATTGGAGAAGATCCCCCCAGCCATCGAAACATTACCTATCCCGTACTCGTCTATCGCATTTGTGAACAGGGTTTGGAGCACGTTCTCCGTTAGCTGCTGGGCCATATATGCGAACTGCTCTCGCGGCATGGACCATGCTATCCTGCTGAGCATGTCGTACTGTGCAAGCGGCCCGTATCTGGCAACTATCTGGCTTCCGCGAACCTCAAAAAAGCTGCTCAGCCTGTTGTGCTCGAAGGCAAACGGATAGGAATAGTCAGCCATTGCCATGACCTTCCCCTCATCCTCAAGCTCCCGCATCCCGACTATGTTGGTGACCTGCTCGTAGAATATCCCAAGTGAGTTGCGCGCAGAAATGGCGCGGTTCATCGTGAGTTCCCCATTTTCAAGCGTGCTTATTGAGCCGCTCCTGCCGTCCCCGAGCCCGTCGAGGGTCACAACAAGAGCGCTGCTAAGGCCTGATGCGAATGCCGCGCTTGCGGAGTGCGCGGTGTGGTGGTCTACAGAAATCAACTTGTAATTGCTAAATCCAAGTTCGCGCAGCTGCCCTGCAACTATCGATTTGCTAACAGTGCCGCATAGCGGCAGGACGCCTATGGAGGTCATCGAGTACTTGAGCGCATGCCTAAATCCCTCAAGCCTTGGCCTGAGCATCTTCCTTCTCCTGAACATGTAATAGTACTCCTTGGAATACGGCATTATCCTCTCGAGCGTCTTGGTGAACTCGGTTGTGGAGAATGCGACCACTTCGACATCCGAAGGCTTTATTTCTGCGTACCGCAGCGCAGCATCTATGGAGTTGTATGGAAACTTTACCTCAAGCTTCCTCCTTGTGAACCTCTCCTCGTTTGCAGCGAAGACTATCTTGTTGTCCTCGATGAGGGCTGCCCCCGAATCGTGGCCGTCCCATATCCCCAAGATGTACATTCGACCAATCTCAATAAATTGTGTTCCTTACTTTTACAAAAGCTGCGACGTTCCCTATTATCGACTGATAAGCCTCGCACGATGTCCACTGGACCGGCTCCCTGCCTTCGCGGATCGCCTTTCTCACCTCTTTTGCATCCTCCCCCTCCCAAATCCTCGACAAATCGAAGTCCGCCTCCTTTATGTTGCCAACCACCTTGTTCCACATGATTGATGGATAGACGTTGCCCCAACTGTCGAGGAAGAGTGAAGCCTCCATGCTCCTGCTCCTCATCGGCTGCTTGCCGCTCTTTGCGTACTGCGCAAGGCCCCTGAGGAAAATCTCCTCAATCTTGGGTATCACTCCTATCTCAAACTCCCTTTTCTTGAGCAGCTCACGTATTTCGACTGCAGCTAACTCGCTTCCGTTTACCTTTATGCTAGAATCAGAGGTGTGGTAGTAGTTCTCCGAGGTCTGGCCCAGGTTGATGTGAAAGTCATTGTAGCGTATGTCAGGGATCTCCTTTTTCACCCCCTCGAAGGTCCTAAAGAACTGCCCCTCATTCTGCTTTATCATTGTGTAGCCGAAGACAAAAAAGAGGTTAGGGTACGACTTCCTAAGCTCGCGCAGCCTCCTGAACATCTGCATTGCCTTGTCAAAGTTGCCTGGCACGCCCCTGATGCGATCGTGCAGCTCCCTGTACCCGTCAAGGCTAACCGTTATTGCGACCCTCGGTATCCCAAGCTCAAGTATCTGCTTTATCTTGCCTATCTCCATCTCGGTGTTGCACAGCGAGTTGGTGGGCATTGTGAGTATGTAGAGTCCCTTTGAGTTCTCCTTGAACGCTCTTGCTATCTCAACTATGTCTCCCCTGAGGAAGGGCTCGCCTCCGGTGAGCTCAATCCACTTGAAATAGGCGTTCTTCCTTGCGAACTCGCGTATCTCATCTAACGTGAGCTCGCCCTTTGGCCGAATCTGCCAGATGTTGCAATGCACGCAGCGGGACTGGCACCAGTATGTTATTGCAAAGTTGAGCTTGTACGGATGCCTGAGCGTAACGAAGTTGCTCTTAAGCCCAGTTGCTCCAAGGCCGAGCATCCTTCCCACTACCACAATTCTCACCGAGATAGAATAGGTTTTTGAGGTTTAAATACTTTTATCTCTGGCAAAGGAAAAGCAATGGTCTAACACTTTGATGATTTGTGCCCTATCTATCCTTTAAGCTCTCCTTGAACTCGCGCATGTCCTCTATCGCGCTTGCAGCAATCTCCATCTTGCTGTTTATTCCGCCGATTCCAGCCACCCTAGTGCGTATGTTTTGCACAACCAGCATCCAAAAGGCCTTGTCATAGCCCTCCCTGTTTATCCTCTCGATTACGCCCAAAGTCGTATTTGCATCAGAGCCCATCGCATCATGAAGCATCTCTATGCTGTATATCATCTTGTCGATGCCAGCCGCCGCAGACTCCTGGCAGAGGTCAGTTACCTTGTTCGATAGGTAGAGTTTAACCGCTTCCTCCAGAATCCCATTTGGTTTTCCGTCCTCCTCAAGCTTCAAAGACTGATGGGCCTTCTTAGTAAGCACTGTAGCCATTGCCTTTGCTGCATCTTGGTGATAGCCATAAAGCTCAAGCAGCCCTGCGGAATTCGTACTAACCAGCTTTGGTTCCATCTTTGGATTTTCTAAAGCGGCCCTGACTTCAGGCTTCGTCACGTGGGCGGCAAAGATTCTCAATACTGCCCCGTTGATCTCCCCGCCTGTATTACCAGAGGTTCTAAACATTGCCATTTAATCGCAACAACTTAAGCGGAGTCCTTTTTAGCCTTTACTCAATCCCTGTTTAAATAAGCTATTTAGCCTTTAATGCCAATCCATCATGGATGGACTTCATCTCAGAGCTCATAGCTGGTATCCTCGCTTCATGGGTGCGCATGCTTGTGGCGCTCACGATCTCAATAGCGTTCAGCATAATCGTCGGCATTGCGGCAGCGACGAACAGGGCCCTTGAGAGGATAATACTCCCGTTTCTAGACGTACTGCAGACAATACCAATACTCGGCTTTTTCCCGATAGTAATCTTCCTGGTAGTGTCCGCAATACCAGGTTATGTCGGAATAAACGTTGCGGTGATCTTCCTGATCTTCACCAGCATGTCCTGGAACATCTCCTTCGGCGTTTACGAGGCCATTAAGGCTATACCCCAAGAGCTAGGCGAGATAGCGATGATATACCGGTTCGGGTTCTGGGAGAGGTTAAGCCGCATATACATCCCCGCATCGCTTCCGCGAATAGCCTACCAGTCCACCATCTCATTTTCAATAGGTCTGTTCTATCTTGCAACAAGCGAGATTTTCTCGACAGGAAGCAAGAATTTCGCAGTGACGTACGGAATTGGCGTCGAGATCGCCAAGATCGCCGCATCTGCCTCATTTCCCAGGGTCGATTATGTCCTGGCTATCATCATGTTCGTAGTTGCAGTCATATTGACAAGGATATTCATCCTCGAGCCCTTCTCGCTCTTCTCTGAGAGGTTCTCTTTGGCTGACAACGAGGACGAGAAGAGGCGCTCTGTGGTTCTAGACCTCTATCTCAGCTCCCACGCGCTCTTCGGTAGGATCCTCTCCAAATTCAGGTTCCGCAGGCCTATTCACCTAGAGGCCATGCCCAGGCCCAGAACTCCGCAGATAAAGAAGTCCTACAGGCTGATAAAGCACAAGCACTTCAAGCACATATACCTCACGATAGCCGTGCTTCTCGTATTGCTCGTGGAAATGCTTCTGATGAACACAAACCTGGTCTACACCGAGGCTGTGGTGCTCTACGCACTTGCGATATCCTTCATCAGGGTGTGGGCCACCTACATTGTATGCGCCGCAATTGCCGTGCCCCTTGGGATTTCGATTGCGCTGTCAAGGAGGTGGTTCAAGCCCGCAGTCTCGGTGCTGCAGGTCCTTGCAGCAATACCCGCAACGATACTTTTGCCCATACTAATTGTGCTGCTCTCCCAGACTCCGTATTTCGGCGAGACTACGGCGTTCGCTGTAATCTTCATCTCAATGATCTGGTACCTGCTTTTCAGCGTGATCTCTGGGATGAGGACGATACCTGCATCGCTTGGCGAGGCAATCAAGTCCAACAGGCTCACCTGGAGGCAGAGGTGGGGCGCACTTTATGTGCCAGCAGCCCTGCCTTCGTTCATAACCGGATCCATAACGGCGATAGGGGGCGGCTGGAACTCGCTTATCATTGCAGAATACTTCGTTGTGCAGTCCACGCACTCAAGCCAGGCTGCAATGGGCCAGGTGTGCATGGGGGCGAGCTACTACCTAAACACCGCAGCATCTGGCCAGGCCGTTCTGAGCCAGGTGGGCTGCGGAGTAGGCAAGCTGATAGATGTCGCGGTCTTTTCCGGAGACATAAAGCTGATGCTTCTTGCGATAGTCTCGATGACGCTGATGGTGATAATAATAAATAGGCTGTTCTGGCAGAAAGTATATAACAGAGTCATTACAAGATACAAGCTTGAGGTATGATGATGCACCCGATACTGAGCCTTGAAAAGATAAAGCTCTATTTTGCCAAAGGGGCATTTAGGACCGAGATAATCAAAGAGATTAGCTTTGATGGATACAAGGACGAATTCATCTCCATCATAGGCCCTTCGGGATGCGGGAAGTCCTCGCTGATCAGGATTATAGCCGGGCTGCTGCAGCCGACTGCCGGGGTGGTAATCTACAACGGCAGTGTTGTGACAACGCCTCCTAAGGGAATGTCCCTTGTATTTCAGGATTTTGCGCTTCTTCCCTGGCTTACCGCTCTTGAGAACGTGAAGCTCGCGCTCTCAGATTCTGAGGATGAAGAAGACAAGAAGGAAAAAAGGTGCAGGGAGATGCTCTCCATTGTAGGTTTAAAGGCATCGCACGATTCCTACCCGCACGAACTCAGCGGCGGGATGAAGCAGCGCGTAGGGATTGCAAGGGCACTGGTCTCAAATCCGGAGGTGCTCCTAATGGACGAGCCGTTCTCGTCCCTTGATGCCATCACTGCAGACGAGCTCAGGAAGGAGACGCATCGCCTGCTGAAAAATCGGGGGACCTCAGTCAAACTTGTGATAATGGTAAGCCACAACGTTGAGGAGGTGGTCGAAGTGTCTGATAGGATAATCGCCCTTACTAACCCCCCAACTACCATAATCGATGACATTGAAGTCGGGCTTAGGTATCCGCGGGACAAGAGGTCTGGCGGGTTCTACAGGGTCGAGGAAAAACTGTATCAGGCGTTGCATTCTGCCAAGAAATGAGGGTGCACTCCAGCAGCGATGGGCTCTGACCCCAAATACGAATGGTAAAGATATATAGGGTTCCCATAAGGTTTTGGCGACCAAATGAAAACCCTATGCAGATATTGTAAATCTGAAGATATTATAAGGAATGGGAGGAGGCTGACAACCGAAAGGGGCAGGGTACAGG
>JAGWGI010000024.1 GCA_028867435.1 Microcaldota archaeon
GTTGCAGGCAGCTTCCAGCTAAACTATCTTCCCTGCCCGAGCGGGAATGCCTCGAATTGCCAGTCATCAACAGGGAGGACAAACTTTGCTGGCTCATTTAATGTGCACTCCTCCCCTCTGCTCTCTCCACTTCCAATCTCCATAACCCTTGCGGCCCAGAACGCGACGCAGATTGCTGATGGCCAAAAAGACAAACTAACTGCAAACCTAAAGCTGCTTGGAACCCCTGTCACAGGAGCAACGCTCAATTTCACGTCAAACAAGAACTTTGTCTCAATCTCCCCGTTTGAGACAACAACAGACTCCAATGGAAACGCAAACTCATATGCATGGAGCAACACAACAGGTAATGTTATAATCTCTGCAAACTTTGCAAACTATTCTGCAAACACCCCAGTGGACTTCACTCCCCCTGCATGCATAACACTCACAACAACCTCGCAGTGCAGCGGCAGCACGATAATAACAATAGATGGCGTCCAGCACTCAAGCCTGCCCCAGACAGTATGCTTCATCCAGGGTAGCGTGCACACATATTCAGTATCGCCAATTATATTCGGAGGCTCTGGCACGCAGTGCAAGTTTAGTTCAGTTAGCGGATGCGGAATCACCTCTCAGTCAGGAACCTTCATCGCATCATCAAACTGCACAACCAGCATCTCGACCCAGGCCCAGTACACCCTTGACATGGTGGTCTCGCCCCCAGGATCAGGTACGACAACACCGACAGGAAGCAACTTCTACAATGCAAACGCAGTACAGCCGATAACCGCATCGACGAGCATGGTATGGTTCTTTAGCTCTTGGACTGGAACTGGTCCTGGAAGCTCCTCGGCAATAACCTCATCATCCTCAGTTACACTCAACGGTCCAATAACAGAGCAGGCAAACTTCTACTCGACCTCAACATCTACGACATCGTCCACTTCAACAACCACAACCACGATTATTCAGACGATGAATCCCACGAGCGGGAACTATGCTGATGTAGTCTACACGGCTAGTACAAAATTAACCAGCGTAGTCATCGCATCAAATATGATAATGGTGCAACCAGGGGTCACACTTGACGAGTGTGGCGCTTACATCCAGGGCAATGCTGCGGTGTACAATTATGGTGCCATAACAGACACCTGCGACGGTGGTGCCGGAGGCGCGGGCGGCACCATTGGCGGTGGAACCGGAGGTTCTGGAAGCAATGGCTTAGCAAGAACAAGCGCATATCTCACACAGACACTTACTGCAGGTATAGGGGGAGGCGGCGGAGGTGCAGGTGGCGTTGGCGGCGGCGAATATGTCTCTGGCCAAGGAGCACCTGGAGGGACGGGAGGAAAAGGCGGTGGGATAGTAGAGATTTATGCTGGAAATTTCATTAACGATGGAGTGCTGAATGTAGCTGGTGTTGCAGGCATAAATGGTGGTACCAACACTACCACAGTAAATACAAACGATACTGCCCCCGGCGGTGGGGGAGGTGGCGGCTTTGGAGGCGCGGGCGGCACGATATTCATAGGCTATAGCAATGCATTAACTCTTGGGACAACAAATGTGGCGGCTGGTGCTGAAGGAGATGGCGGGAGAGGGCAGTATACGACAAGCGGTGGCTCCAATGGCTGGCCTGGAGGAACGAATTATGATGGAGTGGCTGGTACTGGGGGCACTGGAGGCTCTGGCGGTGGGGGAGGTGGTGGAGGTGGATGGCATTATGCTCCTGGTGGTTCCAACGCAGCAACTGGTGGCAATGGAGGATGTGCGGACGGATCTTGTGATCCCTATTCCGGATGTGGTGGTAAAATTATACGTGGAGGTACTGCAGGAACCGGTCCTTTTTACAATGGCCCAATTAATGGTGGGAATGGCTGCAATGGACCCACTCCACCAAATGGGCAGGTCATAACCAAAATCTGGACAAGATAGCAATTACATGCCCAGAAACTGAGAAAATAAAGCTGAATTGTAAGCAGTAAAGTAGTTGTATGCGTTCCGCCAAATCTCAGCATGATACCTTTCCTTCCATCTGGCTTACTGTTTGCCTTGAAGGGGGTATACATTACAATATCTAGCTCGATTAAATGGCTTGGATTAGAGTCCCAGGGATACCCATTATCTGCCGATAGCCCCTTCACTTTGAAGTTTTGGTACGCCTCATTACATACGGACAGCATCATGAAACCGTTGATACATGCTGTGGTAGTGCCGAAAGGCATGGGGCAATGGTGACTTAGGGAACAGATAAGGAATCGGCTTCTTAGCGATGAGAGTCGTCTATACCCCAGCTCACCTTCCTGATTGGGGTTATCTTTACCAGCACAGCCTTTGTCTCCTTGATCTTGTTTGCCTGAAAATATGCGTGCCTCATCTCGAGCAGGTGCCTGGTGTATGCAAAGTCCTTGCCCTTCTCAAGCAGCTCAGCTCTCCCCTGCATCATAACCGCCTTTGGTTGCCTCTCATAAACATCGATTATGATTGAGATCTTGTTGCTATGCAGAAGGTTCTTGCGCTTTCTCGAGCCGTAGTCCATCGCAAAGTAAATGTGCCTGCCGTTGAAGGCGTGTACAACTGTTGTGACCTGCGGCCAGCCTTTGGATGAGACTGTTGCGACCCTCGCCTCGCTCCTCTTCCTGATGAAATCCGCCTCCTTTTTTGTGAACTTGATCATGTACAGACACCAATCTTGTCGCCTTTTCTTATTCTGAGCCTGCTTGCAGTTGTGGCACTGAGCTCTATCACGTATTTTGCCATTGTGTCCGGAGCGAAAGACTTGCAGCCGAAGATTCCTTTGCATGGTTGCATGGATTTTTCAATGTGCACCACGATACCATTTTCGTCAAGCCACAAGACATCTATCGGAAATTTCATGTTGAGCATCCAGATCTGCCATCTGTGCAGGAAGGGAAAGAGAAAGAGCATGCCCTCATCCTTTCCAAGGCTCTCCCTATACATCAAGCCTATTGACTTCTGTGCAAAGCCCTGGGCAATGTACATCCTAAATTTCCTGCCCTTAATTCTCATGGACCTGCTCTTGAATTTTGTATGGTCGTAGAGGAATTTGGTGAGCATCTCTCTCACTTCACTACAGACTGGCTCTGCTCCCGCATGAACTGCTGCAAATAGAACCTGCTCCCTGTTCCCTTGCCGGTAAGTCCGCTCCCCTTCCAGCCAACGAAGGTGTGCAGCCCTACTATCGCGCCTGTGGTTGCGCTAATCTCCCTGTTTACATAGACCACTCCCGCTTGTATGCCGCCAAGGAACGCATTTATCTCTCCCCTCTTGTTGCTGTAGAATCCTGCAGTAAGTCCGTACTCCGTGTCGTTCGCCTTGGTGAGCGCCTCGTCCATTGCCTTGAATGTAGAGATGCACAGGAACGGGATAAAGAGTTCCTCGTGGAAGAGCTTGCTTGCGTGATCCAGCTCTGCGAGCGTAGGCTCGACATATGAGCCCTTTAGCCCAGTGTCCACAGATTTGCCACCGTAGATCATCTTGCCGTTCCTGTTTGCCTCGGCAACTGCGTAGTTGTATTTCTGAAGGGCTGCATCGCTTATAAGTGGCCCAAGATAAACTTCCTTCCTAAGCGGGTCTCCAATCTTAAACTGCCTCATCTTATCAACGAGCTTGCTGATGAACTCCTCCTTGACTGACTGGTGGACGTACACCCTTGAACATGCGCTGCACTTCTGCCCTGCGAATCCGAACGCCGCACTGGCTATGCCGCTTGCCGCCTTTGCAAGATCCGCGTGCTTTGAGACTATCGCCGGGTTCTTGCCGCCCATCTCGACTATGAAACTCTTTTGCTGGCCGAGCAAGTAGCTCTTCATTATCATGCCTATGCCAATGGACTTAGAGCCAGTATATGCTATCCCCCCAACCTTGGGATTTATTACAAGCTCGTCCCCCACCTCAGAACCAGGGCCAGTTAGATAGTTGAAAACTCCGTGGGGCACTCCAGCCTCCTTGAAGATCTCGTAGATCTTAAGACCAGTTAGCATAGCTGGGTTGTCGGTTGAGGATGGCTTGAATACCACGGTGTTGCCTGTTAGCAGCGCAGCGCTGCTCATACCTGTTGAGATCGAGATTGGGAAGTTGAATGGCGCTATAACCCCAAAGACACCGTACGGCCTAAGTGCAATCCTGACATTCTCCTCGCGCCCCGGAGCTCCCTGAAATCCGGCAGAGACTTTTGCGCTGCTTGCGCCATACTTTGTTTTTCTCACAAACCCTCTGTTCTTCTCCAGATCCAAGGAGTAGTAGTTGAGGAAGTCTATCGCCTCATCCACTTCACCGATGGACTCATACCTTGTCTTGCCGTTCTCGATGCTAAGAATCGCAGCGACTGTGAATTTGTCCCTTGAGAAGATTGCCGCAGCCTGCCTAAATATCCCAATCCTCTCCTTGTAGTCTGTCTGCGACCAGACAGCAAATGCACTATGGGCTGCCTCTATCGCCTGCTTTGCGTTTTCCCTTGTGCCCCTCTGGAACCTGCCTATCAGCATGCTTCTGTCTATCGGAGAGTACTCCTCAATCTCCGATGCGCAGTAGGTTTCCTTTCCATCTATGTAGATAGGATGTCTCTTGCCCAGAACGTAGCTCTTCACCTTGGCCACTGCGCCATCAAAGAGCGAATCAAACTCCTCCTCCCTGTCCTGCTCCAAGAATTTCTTGTAGGTGAACTCGTTCTCAAAATCCACAATTAGCGCCCTAGCTAATATATGCTTAAATACTTTTATATCTTCTACTTATCCGGTTCATTGATAGTTCTTGACGCCGCACTAAACAACCTCTGGGTAATTATTGCCGCCCTGTTCGTTTTCATAATGACAATGGCCGTAGGATTCCTTGAGGTGGGGGAATTCGGGGTAAAGTTCGACAGGGCGCTACTCAAGACATTGATAATAACCTGCTCTGCAATCTTCTTCATGGCGTTTTTGGGTTTCAACGACGCCTTCGCCCCTACGATAAGCGGGATAATAGGAAACCCTGTTTACAACGGCATATTCCTTGGTGGATTCAATCCTAACGTGGCAGGGATACTCGGCGGTGTGTGGTGGTCGATGACCAGCACTTACTTTGGCACAGGCCTTACCACAACCACATACTTTCTCTTTGAGACTGCTTTTGCTGCTGTGACCTTGGCCCTTGTCGGTTTGGTGGTCTTGAGAAAGATGAGGATGAGTGCATTCTTCCTTTACTCAATAGCTTACTTTTTACTCATCTGGGCGATACCTGCGGCTTGGATCTGGAACCCCACAGGCTGGCTTGCAAGGATGGGAATGGTTGATTTCGCCGGAGGGCTCGTGGTGCACGGAGCCGCAGGCGCTGCAGGCCTTGGAATAATGCTTAGGATCTGGCAGGAGGAGAAGAAGAAGGGAATGAAGACAAGCCCGCAGGTGAGCATAAATGCCAACAGCGGCTGGCTAACGCTCGGGCTGCTACTCCTTTGGGTTGGATGGTTTGGCTTCAACCCTGGAAGCGTGCTGCAGTTCAACTCAGAGGCACTTGTTGTTGTAATAACCACCTTCCTTGCCGCAGCGGCTGCATGCGGCTCTACGCTGGTGTTCACCAAGTTCATGCTCAAGAGAAGCCCCACCCTTATCGATGGCGTAAATGGAGTGCTGATGGGACTGATAGTGATAACCCCAGTCGCAGGATTTGTGGGCATAGCAAGCGCTGCAATCCTTGGGCTGCTGGGCGGGCCAATCTTCGTGTGGGGCGAGAGCTTCTTTCCCAAATTCAAGTGGTTTACTGACCCGGCAGGTCTTCTTGCAGGGCATACCGTTGGAGGGATCTTTGGGGTGCTGATGATTGCGGTGTTCGCGCAGAAGGCTTTTGCTGCCGGCTCTGGTTTCCCAAGCCTGCCGAACGGGCTGCTCTTCGGAGGAGGCATGGCTGCACTCCGCCAGATGGGAGTTGAAATACTCGGAGTGGTAGTATGCATGCTGGCGGTCTTTGTGCTCTCTTATCTCACATGCTATGCGATTGCAAAGCTGATGGGAGGCAGCATTACCAGAAAGGAATACAAAGC
This sequence comes from Microcaldota archaeon, assembly GCA_028867435.1. Classification (GTDB taxonomy): domain Archaea; phylum Micrarchaeota; class Micrarchaeia; order Micrarchaeales; family CABMGC01; genus JAGWGI01. The sequence continues at coordinate 6,020 of JAGWGI010000024.1, forward strand.
TGCAGAGTGAGAGTGTTTTGCTGGCTCTGTGATTTTATCATGCTCTATTTCTAGCAGGCGAAGATGATGCTGGCTCTTTTATTCTGTTTACATAGCACTACAAACTGACGAATACTTCTTTCGGTTTAAAAGCGGTGAGAACCAACACCTTTGCGGTGCAAGTATGGAGGCTTCGGAGATAAAAAACGATTACAGGAAGAAGGTAGTTATGGAATCCTTTAGGAGGAACAACGGCTTCGGAGGGATCAAGGATCATGAACCCGTCTACCTTCTCTTGAGGGGATTCTCTACTGCTGGGTTTGCAGTGGTTAAGCGCAACGATTTGATTGAGTCATTTGGCACAAGATACGACTTCTATCCCGCTAACGAGGGAATTAGATTCGGGAAACAACTGTGCAACGATGGCGCTCTTTGGGATCTACCCGCAATGAGCATGGAGCTTGGTAACGGGTTAGGTTGGGAAACTGGAGGTCAAAAGGCGCTCTTTGGGATCTACCCGCAATGAGCATGGAGCAGCTGAACAGGGAGATATCTAAGATCTGGAGAGGTTGAGTTGGAAGATTTTTATGACCCTTGTTACCGCGCTAAAATGCAAGGATGGGATAGTGATGGCCTCTGACGGCCAGGCCACAGGCAACTCTGCAGGCGGAGCGATCCGCTACGAGATGCCCAAGATACACAAGATTGGCAACGCGCTCTACGGCGCGTCTGGCACTATAGGGATGATACAAAAGAGCCTTGATGTGGTAAGGTCTTTCTCCGGCGAGCTGGGCAGTGGAATAACTGTGGATTTGAGGAGGAGTGTGAGGAACGCGCTGCTGGATCTCTCAATCGAGGCACAGAACACTCACAGGAGATACTATGGAAGCACGGAAGGTGCGCCACTCGCCGACATATTCATCTGCGCAAAAGACGGCTCTGGAGAGCAGAGGATATGGCACAGAGGCAAGGACGGGAACGATGAGTACCTTGATGGCATAGGGTACGGATGCACAGGCGGCGGTGACGTGTTCGGATATACGATGCTAAAGGGCATAGGCGTCGGTAGGTTCGGCATTGAAGGAGGCAAGCTCATAGCCTACAAGGTGATACGCAATGCGATAGAGGTCGGAGCTTACGGGCTTGGCAACCCGATCGATATGTGGAGCATGGACGAAAAGGGAATGATACGCAGGGAGAGCAAACAGGACCTTGAGGTCATACATGCCGCATATCTTAGGATGAGCGAGGAGGAGGCGAAACTGATAAAGCAGCTCTCCTCAGTCATGCGAAATAAGGTGAAAAAATGAGAATGCAAGACAAGAAGACAGGGATAGAGGCAAGCCATCCGGGATGCGTACATTCGGGATGCACTCCTGTAGAGGTGAAAAAGCAGGTTCGGGGCACTGGGATAGAGGCAACTCATCCAGGGTGCACACACTATGGATGCACACCAGCAGATGGTGCGAAGGCTGCGAGCAGGGGCACAGGCATAGTGGCTACGGATCCTGGATGCACGCACTCTGGATGCACCGGCGTAGATGTAAAGGCTCCAGTGAAGACTACCGGGATAGCGGCAGAACATCCTGGATGCGTACATTCGGGATGCGAGCCTGGAAACGCAAAGGTAGAGATCGACCAGTACGGCAGGCCTGCGATAAAGATGGAAGGCAGCGGGCTTAGTGCGGTGGCAAGGGCATAGACTTTGGGGTGCAGTAGGCCCCTGCACCATTTTTTGGTGTACGCATGACGATAATCAGGAGGAACTTGACAAGGGACATGGGTAACGGGTTGGGTTCATTGAAGCGCAACGATGCTGCAAGGAAGGATCTGAAAAAGGAGAGTAGGGAAGCAGAGTCCAAGGTGCTATCCGAGATAAAGGAGAGGCTGGAGCTCGCGGCAAAGTACCAGCCCTGCCCAGCATGCAAGCATGACATTGAGACGCTGATCGGCTTTCTGGAGAAGAAGGCCCTGGCACTTGAGAGCGGGGAGGAGTTTCACAAAAAGAACCTGAAGGCACTTGATTCTATAGACTTCGTTAACGAGATAACAGGTGTGGGTATGAGACTAACCAGACTGGCTGGCCCTTTCACAAATAGGGTGAATGCACCTAAGCTCTACGAGGAAGTTCTAAAGAACGACATAGAGCCCAATAAGAAGGTCAAAGTTGAGCTTGAGGAGGCAGCCGCTCTTGCAGCGAGTCTGCCCCGCGAACTTGAGTATGTGCGAACTGCACAGATGCTTAGATCATTCATCAAGGCTGTTGATTTCAAGCTGAGCATCGACCCCACGCTCTTCTACGTCTTTGACAAGGCTGTTAGGCTGGGCTACAAAACACACATCTGGGACCTTGTTGGTAGCACGATAGTTGCTTTCAAGAAGGTGAAGAGGAGGATAGAGGAGTGAGGAACGGCTAAAAACTGCCATACCACGACGTAAAGTATTTATTGCTTCGTCAACAAAGCAGTATCATGGCGACCGCCCAAAGCGTTGAAGTAGAGGCAGTGATCGATCCTGGCAACGTTAACCTAGAGCAGCTGGTCAGCGACGCCACCTGGAAGGAAGTGCTAATAGACCTTGTCAGGAAGGAGAAGTTCGACCCCTGGAACATAGGCATAGTCGAAGTTGTAGATAGGTACATAGCAGTCATAAAGAGCATGAAGGTGATGGACCTTCGCGTGCCGGCCAACATCATCCTTGCAGCAGCAATACTCCTCAGGCTAAAGAGCGAGATGCTCAGCATGGAAGAGCAGCAGGTCGATGAGGAGACGGCGGTGATTGAGGAGAGGCCAAATATTATAGTTGATCCCCTAAGCCTGAGGCTTAGGCTCGCTCCAAAAAGGAAGGTCAGCTTAGATGAGCTGATTGGGGCACTTGAAGAGGCGATGAAGCTAAAGGAGATGCGAGAGAGCAAGGTTAGCAGCGAGCCGCTTGCATTGCCCATAGAGATAAACCCTGTAGACATAGAGGCGGAAATAGAAAACGTCTACCAGATGGCAAAGAAAAATGTGGATAAGTCGAACATGACCACCTTCTCAGCCATCTCTGTGGGTATGGGGCTGGAGGAAGCGCTTCTGAGCGTATTCATACCGCTCCTCTTCCTCTCGCACAAGAAGAGGCTTGCACTTATACAGGAAAGATTTTTTGATGAGATAATAATAGTGCTGTGATTTGATGGATGAGCAGATTGATAGCAAGAAACTGGTCGAGGCTGCACTCTTCATGTCCCAGAACGCTCTTGGAATCAACGAACTTGTAAGTGCCACAGGGATAATGTCTCCGGGACACATACAGGCTTCGCTAAAAGAGCTGATTGAGGAGTACAAGGCAAGGGACACGGCGCTGCAGCTCATTGAAGTTGCGGGAAAGTACATGTTTGCGCTCAAGGAGCCCTATGCCACTAAGGTGAGCGGGCTTGCTGTTGGGCCGGATCTGAGCAGGGGGGCTCTGAGGCTCCTTGCGTATGTGGGGAAGAACGAGAGCGTGCTGCAGAGCAGCCTTGTCAAGATTTTCGGAAGCGCGACATACGACTACATGAAGGAGCTAGCTGAGAAGGAGTTTGTAGAGTCAAAGAAGAGCGGCAGGAGCAGGAGGATTTCAACTACTGTCAAGTTCAAGGAGTACTTCAACGTCTGATCAGTACATCGGATTGCTCTCTTCCACACCGTTTTGGAAGTTTAGATACAAGGCAGCAGTAAACAAAAAGGAGGAGAGCCTGTTCATGTAAGCAAGCAGGTTCCCATCAATCTTATACTTCTGCGCTGCTGCACTGATGTGCCTCTCAGCCCTGCGTGCAATTGACCTTGACAGGTGAATGTGCGAGGATTCCTCTGAGCCTGCGGGGAGCACGAACTTGGTGAGTTCTGGCATCTTAGCGCCCATCGATTTTATCGCCTCTTCAAGCCTTTGAACTTGCTTTGGTTCGACCTTTGCCTTTGAGAAATTGGCGCTCTCAACAGAGGCTAGAAGTGCGCCTATAGAGAAGAGCTCGTTTTGTATCAGCTTGAGCTGCTCTCTTAGAGTATCGTCTCGCACATAGAAGAGGGAGATGCCTATGCTGCTGTTGAGCTCGTCCACATCGCCTATGGCCTCTATGAGTATGTCGCCCTTTGGAACGCTTGTGCCTCCCATTATCGAGGTTGACCCATTGTCGCCCTTTCCCGTATAATACTTTGTCATCGCAACACTTAATCTGCTTATTTCGATTATTTATATTTATTTGATGAATTTAATAGCTGAAGTGGGCTCGTGGTCCAGTGGTAAGACGTTACCCTCACACGGTAAAGACAGGAGTCCGATTCTCCTCGGGCCCATTTGAACTCTGATGATCTAGTGGAGAAGAAGACCTTTGGCGAACTTGTTTCGATTGCGAAAAAGCATCAAGTGAAAAACGACATATCCCACGGCTTCAACCATGTGCAACGTGTCCTTGCCAATGCGATGTTAATAGCAAATGAGGAGGGAGGGGACATGGATGTGGTGATACCCGCAGCCCTGTTCCACGACATAGTGATGTACCATAAGGACGACCCAAGATCTCCAAGGGAGCACAAGGAGAGCGCGATGCTAGCCTCCGAGATACTTGCGCAGATGAATTTTCCGAAAGAAAAGATAGGAAGGGTATCGTACGCAATAGAATCTTGCTCTTTTACGCGCGGGATCAATCCGGTTACTCTTGAGGCAAAGATACTGCAGGATGCGGACATGCTAGAATCTACTGGTGCGATTTCGCTGATGAGGGCATTTGCATCTGCGGGTATGCTCAGCAGAAACCTTTACGATTCCAATGACACGTTCTGCAGGAGTAGGAAACCAGAACCTCTGGTTTACGGGCTTGATTTATTATACCTGAGGCTGCTGAAGATAAAAGGAAGGCTCCATACAAAAACCGCGAAGAGAATTGGATTGAGAAGGCACAAGTTCCTGCTCAAGTTCATTTCAGAGCTCAAAGAAGAATTCAGGGGCTACTTAGGGTTTACAGCGTTTTCTATGCGTTGAGCTGGAATGTTGATGCCGTGGCAGCAAACCCGTGGTTGCTTTGGGAGGTGACGATCAGCGTGTAGTTTCCAGCACTCTGCGTGCAAAGTAGGGAATAAGTGGCTAGGTTGGTGTCGTTGGCATCGGTTAGGACATTGCATCCAGGGGGAATGGGGCTTATCTTGCATCTGCTTTGATTTACAGATACCGATTCTCCGCCGCATGCGCCATTTATCAATTCGAAGTTATCGTAGCTATATACTCTGTAAGGCAAGGACATCGATGTGCCTGTACTGTTGGCTCTGTAGGTTTCCCATTGGATAGGCTTATTAGTAAAGTTGAAGCCCACGCCGCTTACAGCCGTCTCTCCTCCGCCGCTGGTATATGTGTAAACAGTGCACGCATTGTTTCCGAAACTGGAGGCAGATTGTTCCCCTGCAAATGAATCGTTAAATCCGCTAATAGAGTTGAGGTTTGAGAAGCTTGCATAGTTGTTAGGATGGTACGTGGAACCAGAGCAGAACAGGTTAGTATCATTGTTTGGGAAAATTACAGAAGCAGAGCGTTGACCTGAAGAGCCCCATGAAGGGCCATAAGAGGTGTAGCTGTAGGAAATCCCGTCAATCTGACTGCTAGTTACGCCTGGCAGATATGCGCTTGTCGGAAGGGCTATCTCCCTCGGAACCTGCCCAGTGTTAGAGGGCTTGCCTATCGGCTGCGCAGTGGTCACGTAGATGTCTGCGTTACCTAGAGACTGAATGCTATTGTAGGCGCCAGCGGAGCTGCCAGTCTGGACCAGAGCCCAGGTATTGACAGCGTAGTAGGAACCGAGTTTTGCGTTCTTTGGAACAGGGCAATCAAAATACATCGTTATGTTCTGATAGCCCTGCTTGAGGCTTACATTCATTGGGAGGAAGTTGCTTGCTGATGGCGTCTTAGGACCTGATGCAAAGTGATATGTGGAGTTGGTGGCGTTGCACGCCGTCCCGAGTATCTGCTGGTTTGTATTGTAGAGGTATGTAGAGAGGTTCTCATCTGCGCGCATCGCTCCTGTAATTTTCATTACCGGGTTGGAGCAGGACACTTGGTCCAGGGTGTTGTTGTAACTAGAGTATGAATAGGATGCATAACAGTAGCTAACCAACACCTGGGAGAGGTTAAGCTGCTTGCCGGGCAGCTTGGTTATGCTTGTCGCACTGCCTATGGGGCCTATTGCCGTCTCGTTCATCGTGCCGCTGAATATGGTGTTGTTTGCGCCGTGCTGCATGTTCATCTTGAATGATAGGCTAAGAGGCAGGTAGCCGTTCTCCTTTGAGAGGCAGGCAGAGTAGGTGCCGTTGACGTTGACAGTGTAATTGTAGTAACTGTATTGTCCAACATCGCTGAACACTGAGTTTAGCGGGGAGGAGTAGTTGACAGGCACCCGCCCCACTATTGCACCCTTTACCATAGTGCATGGCAGGCTCTTATAGGAGGCTATCGAAACCGATGTGACCGTGAGGTTCAGCTTGGAGTTCTTGAAAAGCGAACTGCTCTCGTTCTTGAGGGAGGTTTCTGAGTAGGTGGTTGCGTATTGACTATTTGATGCATTTTGCGCAAGCTGCATCGTCTGGTTGTTTATGCACTCGACGCCGCTTGATTGGCTGGAGGAGTATAGGGCATAGAGATTGAAGAGGTTGCTGCAGATGTATTCCCCCTGCGCACTCCTTATTATAGTGGCATTTATTACCACTGAGGTGGTCACAGAGCCTGGGCTTGCAGAACTCAGTTTAGGATCCGTAAGGTTGGATAGCGGCGGCCTGAGGGTCCCAAGACCTGCGCTTGAACTTAGGGAGGTTGCAAAATAAAGCCTTGAATTTGGGCCAGATCTCTGGTAGCTTAAGTTGTATGGGAAGTTGAGGGTGGTGGTTGTTATCCCGGTTTTTGCGCTTATGTTAAGGTTGCCCACATAGGTTATGTTTATGGTGCCGGTCTTGGCAACGCTCTGGTAGATGATGTTGCTCACCGATGCGAGTGGAATCTCGCCTTTGTTGGCAAGAATTGAGTGGAGTAAGGGGTTGCTCTGGAATGTCAGCAGGTAGTAAGCCCCGCCCGCTATTAGTATACCAAGGATTATGCCGAGCACTAGGACAAGCATGTGGCTTGAAGGTCCCGCTTTTGCTGTTGCAGTGGAGGTGGATGGCTGCAGGTTTGGGCTGGGAGCGGTTGCAGGCACAGATATCGTGAATAGATAGCTGCCAAGCTATTTAAGCATTCGCGTGACGAATGCTTCGGCAATAAAGCTACCTGTCGGTAAAATCTGAAGACCTGACAATGACCTCCTCACCGCACTAAAGTGCGGGGTTTCCATCTAGAAGAATTTGGAGAGCCGCGCCTGCATCGCTTCAATCTTCTGATATCTATCAAGCGACTGGTTCTTCACGTAATTCTTTGTTGTTTCAAAATCGACGTCGCCCACGCTCCTGAAGAACGCG